>JAGQJJ010000503.1 GCA_020430675.1 Myxococcales bacterium | reverse complement strand
TGGTGCTCGTCGTGCCGGCCGACGCGGTCATCGAGTCCACCGCGGCCTGGATGGCGCCGCCCGCCGCCGCGCGCCCCCTGCCCGAAACCGGCGCGCTGGTCGGCCCCGAAGTGGAGTTCGGCCCCGCCGCGCTGACGCTGGCACGCCCGGCGCGCCTTGAATTGCCATTTGACCCATCCGCGGTGACCGCGCAGGGCCAAGACATCGACCACGTCAAGGTGTGGCGCGTGGGCCCCGATGGCTGGCAGATCGCCACGCCCGCCGAGCCACCGCGCGCCGATGAGGCCGTGGGCCGCGTGGTGCTTGAGACGACGACGCTGACCCGATTTGGCGCCGGCATTGAACGGCCCTGAGCGGTGATCAGGGCTTCGGCGGCAGGAACGCCACGATGCGCGCCGGCCCGCCCGAGCCGCCGCCGATCTTCATCGGCAGCGCCATCACGATCGCGCCCACCGGCGGCAACGCGTCGAGGTGGGCGACGTTCTCCAGCGCCGGCACATTGGCCGCACCCACCAGCCGATGCACCGGAAAGTCCTTCGAATCGCCGGGATCGATGCTGGCGGTGTCGACACCGATCGCCGCAATCTTGCGGGTGTTGACGAGATACTCGACCGCCTCGGGGCCAAACGACGGGAACTGCAGCTTCGAAGCGTCGCCCGGCGTGTCATCGCCCAGATACGCCTTGCGATCGGGCCAGCGCGGCCCCCAGCCCGTGTTGAGCAGCACCACCGCGCCCGCCGGGATCGCGCCGAACTTCGCCTCCCACCGCTTCACGTCCAGGCGCGTCAGGCGGTAATTGGCCCGCCTCGACGTCGCCACCCGAATGTCGATCACCGCCGCCGACCCCATCAGGCGCTTCAGCGGGATGTGATCGGCGCTCTGCGCGCCCTCGGCGAAGTGCACCGGCGCGTCGAGGTGCGTGCCGCCATGCTCGGGCGTGCAGAACAGGTTGGCTTCGTAGTGATAGCCACCGGGCGCCGGGCCCTTGGCGAGCGTCTTCAGCTCGAAGGCCGAGGGCGACGTGGGCCAGTACAGCGTCGTGTCATCAAAGGTATGGGTCAGGTCGACGACCTGCGCCGTGGCCAGGTCGATCGTGGTCGGCCAGACCGTAGGGGGCGGCTCGCCCACCTGGACCTCTCCCTCCAGAATGACATCCTCGGACCACCATCCAGAGTGGGCCGGCCCCTCCGCCCGACTCGGCGCCCACCCGAGCACGCCGAGGCAGCCCACGAGCACGCCAAGACCTTGTCGCTTGATCGTCATCGTCTTCCTCCCTCGCCGGTCGTTTGCGGGGGGCCGACCCCCCGCGGCATCGTCGCCCGTCGACGGTGCCGGCACAAGCACCGCAAACGGGGCGGCCGGACCGCGCCGAAGATCGAACACGCTCTTGACGCAGTGCGTAACAATCCGCATCCCCCCCCGTACATCGCACCAAAACGCGGCCCCGACCGGACGGCTGGCCGGACCGCAACAACGACGATGGCTCGCCCGAATCGCCCCGAAGACGGGCGCGCTGTCGGCATGGCCTCGACGAGGATGAGACAATGAGCGTCGATCTGACTTCTCTTGCCAAGCGGCTGGAGGCCCTCGACACATCGGACACAACCCGCGCGCGTTATGCGCGTCTGACGGTTCCCTGGCCGCTCGACGCGCCGTCCGACGCCGCGGGCCATGGCGGCTTCTTCACCCCGATCGGCGTGGTTCACCCCGACAGCGAGGCTGACCTCGAAGCCATCGTCGCATTTGCCCGCGCACATCGCCTCCCGCTGCATCCCATCTCGCGGGGGCGCAACTGGGGCTATGGCTCGGCCGCCCCGGCGGCGCCCGGCGCGCTGGTGGTGGACCTCGGCCGCATGAACCGCATCCTCGAGTTCGACGACACGCTGGGTTACGTGGTGATCGAACCCGGGGTCAGCCAGGGTCAGCTTCAGGCCTGGCTGGCGCAAAACGCGCCCGATTGGTGGATGGATGCCAACGGCGCGGGCCCCGACGCCTCCATCGTGGGCAACATCCTTGAGCGCGGCTTCGGCCATACCGAGCTGGGCGAACGCGCCAACCACTTCTGCGGCCTGCGGGTGCTGCTCGGCAACGGTCGCTTTGTCGAGGGCGGCTTCGCCGCGTATCCCCATTGCCGCACGAAGTACACCTATCGCCACGGGCTCGGCCCCTCGCTCGACGGCCTCTTCCTTCAGTCGAGCTTCGGCATCGTCTCGCGGATGGCGATCTGGCTGCGCAAGCGGCCCATCGCGTTCGGCGCGTTCTTCTGCATGGCATCATCGCCGCGTGATCTGCCCCGCCTGATCGATGCCATCGCCGAGCTGAAGCGCCAAGGCATCGTGCGATCGACGGTGCATGTGGGCAATCGCCTGCGGGCGCTCTCGGCCATGCCCTACCCCTGGGCCTCGACCGCGCCGCGCACGCCGGTCTCGGAGACCTGGCTCGATCAGGCCGCGCAGACCTTCGGCCTCGGCGCCTACACCGCGACGGGCTCGGTCTCGGGCACCGAAGAGATGGTCGCGTCCGCCCTCGCCCATGTGAAAGCCGTGCTGGCCGACTTCGCCGTGCAGACTTTCCGCGAGGCTGATCTGGCGGCCCTCGCGAGCCGCGCCGAAGCGCCCGACACGCCAGCCGATGAGAAGGCCCGCCTGCAACGCTTCCTGTCGGTCGCGGCGCCCGCGTTCGGGCTGTTGCAAGGCAAGCAGACCGACGTCTACCTCAAGGGCGCGGGCTGGCGGTCACGGCATGCCCAGCCGGGCATCAGCGACCCCCTCGAAATGAAAGCCGGCCTCGCCTGGCTGGTGCCCACCCTGCCGGCCAAGGGCGAAGAAGCGGCGCGCGTCGAGCATTTGCTGACGCAGATCTTCGCGGCCCATGGCTTCGATACCCCGCTGACCTTCTCGTTTGTCAACGAGCGGACGCTGATCTGCACCTCGAACATCTACTTCGACCGCGACGACCCAAAAGACGCGGCCAACGCCGCACGCTGCCATGAAGTGGCGCTCGCCCGCCTGCTCGAAGAAGGCTACCTGCCCTATCGCATGACCCCCGGCGCCAGCGGCGCTCTGCGGCGCGATGATGGCACCTGGTGGCTGCTCGATCAGCTCAAGACCCTCTGCGATCCCGATGGCATCCTCAGCCCCGGGCGCTACGTGGACGCCCGCCGCGATGGCTCGACCGAAGGCAGGTCCAAGTGAGCGCGCCCGACCGCATGACGCCGCCAGCGGCCCGGGACCACGTCCTGCGCTCTGTGGCCTGGATGCTCGTCCAGCCTTGCACGCTGCGGACGCGCACCCTCGAAGCGCCGGTCGAGCTTCGCCACATCACGCCGAGCGTAGCGACCGTCTGGCTCGTGACCGACCGCGACGCCGCCGACCTGCAACTCGGCCATGACGTCGCGCTGACGTTCTGGTTCCCGAAGACAGCAGATGCCACCGATCAGCGCTTCGAATCGGTCGCCAAGACCGTGTGGGTCGAGCCGCGGGCCGAAGGCGGCGTGCGCGGCCTGCTCATCTCGGTCTTCTTCCTGGAGCTTCGCACCTATGTCTACGACCCGTCGGGCCTGCTCATCGGCGCCGACCCCAGCCGCGAGCTGTCCTGCCCCAAGGCGCCCCGCCCGCTGGCCTGGTGCGACCACCCCTGGTACTTCAACTCGACGATCTCGTTGACCGTGCATGGCTTTCGCGAGCGGGGGCTGCGCGTCGGCTTCGGGCTCAAGAGCAAGGGGCTGATGGTCGGCCACGAGATCGACCTGACGCTCGCGCTGCCCGCGCTTGGCACGTTCGAGACGCGGGGTCGCGTGACCGCGGTGCGCATGGCGCCCACCGATGAAGTCGGCATGGCGCTGGTGCAATTCATCGAGCCGAGCCCGCGGCTGCTCGTGGCCATCGCCCGCTTCCTGCTCGCCGAGCACCCCGAGGCCACGCCCGCGCTGCTCGAACGGTTCGGCTACCCGCTGCCCGCGCTGGAGAGCGCCGTGATCGTCCGGTTCGTGGCCGACGAGACGACGATGCGCGACGTGCTGCGCCTGCGGCTCGACGCCTACCGCAACCGCCCCGGCGCCGCGCTCGATGACATCACCGAACCCGAGCAGATGCGCGACGCCTTCGATGACCACGCGGTGCAGCTGGCCTTGAAGGTGGGGC
>JAGQJJ010000502.1 GCA_020430675.1 Myxococcales bacterium | reverse complement strand
ATTCAGATCATCGCGCGGCGGTACATCGAGGTGCGCGGCGGCAAGCTCACCGCGCGGGGATTGGCGGCGCCCGATGACGCCGATCTGGCCGCCGCCGAGGGCGATTGCAAGGTGGGCGAGGCCTGTGTGCCCGAGAACTGCACCGAAGGCGATGGACGGGCGGGCGCCAGCGGCGACAGCGACGCGCCGGGCGCGACGCGCGGCGGCAGCCAAGGCGGCGACGGTGGCCGGGGCGGCGGCGGTAGCGGCGGCATGATCTACCTCGAAGCCCCGCGCATCGTGCTCAGCGCCGACGCCGAGCTTGACGTCTCGGGCAGCGAGGGCGCCTCAAACGGCGGCCTGATCGGCGTGCGCGGGTTGATCGAAGGCGCGGCGCTGGCCCCGGGGGGCGTGGCCGAGGGCCTGTTCTGCCATACGGATCGATAGGCTATTTATTAGGTGACCGATCGGTCATCTATTGAAATCGCGCGCCGCTGCTGACATCGACCGAACGCTGCGTGTACCTTGCGCCGGTGCGCGCCCTGCTCCTGACCTGCCTGCTGCTGCCGTGCTTTGCCCTCGCCGACGACGTGCGGCTGAAGTCGCGCTACGACGATGACGCCGACACCTTCGTGACCACCGGGCGGGTGGCGTTGGCCGTGCCGCTCTCGACGGTGGTCGACATCGCCGGCGCCTTCGACCATTACCGCGATTGGGCGCTCATCGACATCAACCGCAAGCCCGAGGGCGGGCAGTTCATCGTGCAGCTCCGCGATTTTCGCTTTCAGCCCGGCGGCGCCGCCGGCCGCGGCGCGCTCGACCTGTACTTCGACGTCGATCTGGTCTGGCCGTTTGGCGCCGAGGGCGAAATTCTGCGCTTCGATCTACGCGAGAAGCGCCCGTTTGGCACCGGCATCGACCGACTGAAAGTGGCGTTGGGCAGCGACAGCAGCTTTGTCGATCAGTTCGACCTGGTGCTCTGGGCCGAAGGCGACGAGAACGGCACCGCGGTGCGCTTTGAGAGCCGGGTGAAGGTCAACGCGCTGGTCGACCCCTTCTTCCCGCTCAGCGTCTATCGGCGCAACGTCGAGTACCGCATCGCCAAGGTCGTGCGGAACCTGCAGACCTACGTCGAGCAGCGCGCGCGCGCGGCGAACGGGCCTTGATTCAGAAGGCTTCGCTCGGTTGGCCCGCCTCGTTGACGGCCACGATGACGCGCTGGCGACGGGTGCCGCGGCTCACGTAGAGCAGGAAGCGATCGCCCAAGCGGGCGCAGGTGGGCGCGGCCTCTTCTTCGCTGTCGCTGAGGCTGGGGTTGAAGCGGAAAGGCAAAAACGCGGCGCCGTCGAAGGCCGCGGCGAAGCCGATATCGGCGTCGCGGCCCCCGGCGCGGCCGGCGAAGGCCAAGCGATAGAGCGTGCGGCCGGCGCCGGATTCGGCGAGGCGCACTTCAGGGTCTTCGATGCCCGGCGGCGCCCAGCCCTCTTCGACGCCGGGCACCGTCAGCGTCTCGATGGCGCCGCCGCCGCGGGGCGCGCGGGCCAGCGCGGACGCGCCGTCTTCGGCGATCAGGGCGAAGAAAAGCCAGTCGCCGGCCACGCTCGGCGAGCCGAGCTTCATGCGGGCCGGCGCTTCGAGCACGACCTGCGGGTTGGAGAACATGGCCCCATCGCCAGCGGCGCGCACGATGGCCTCGCCGTCGCCGCGCACGGCATAGAGCGCCACGCCGCCGGGCTCGCGGGTGACAAACGGCGCAGACAGGTCGAAGTCGGCGCGCAGCGCGGTCTGCAGCGCACCAAAGGAAAGACCGTCGGCGCTGTCGGCGTAGGCGATGGCGCAGCCGGCGTCGTCGCAGCGGTCGACAAAGAGGCGCACGCGGCCGTCGACCACCCAGGCCATGGGGCCGCCGAGCGTCTCGCCCTCGGCCGCTTCGAGCGCGGCGATGGGCTTCTCATCGGCGTCGACGACGCGCTCATAGGGCGCAAAGCCGCGGTTGGGCAGGTCTTCGCCGCCCGAGCCGGGGTCGCCACCGGCGGCGCAGCCGAGCAGCAAAGCGGCGATCAGAAAGCGGGCGCTCAAAACTCGAACCCCAGCGTCGCCGCGCCGCCCGACGCGCTGCCTTCGGCGCGGTAATCGCCGATCGGATCGGCCGGGTCGGTCTTGTGATAGGTGCGCTCGACGACGCGGATGAACTGGCCGGCCACATCGAGGTGCAGCGGCTGCGGGAAGGTGCCGCTCGGATCGGTGAAGCGCAGCCCGAGCCCGGCGGCGACGGCGTGTTTGTCGGCGTCGACATAGTTGGTGTCGCCCGGCTGGTCGGGCGCGGGCGAGGGCTCGTAGAAGTAGCCGGCGCGCGCGACCAGACCAAGCGTGGGGCCGTCGAGCAGGGTGAGCTCGCCGCCGACGCGCGGCACGAAGATGTCGTGAAAGTCGGGGTCGGCCGGCACCGCGGGCAGCGGCACATTGGCCGGCACCGGGGCCACGTCGAGCGTCAGCGTCACGGTCGCGGTCGGCGAGGGGAAGGCGCTCCAATCGAGCCAGCCGAGGTCGACGGCGATCAGCCAGCCCTCGCCCTGCCACGCGGCGCCGAGCACCACCTGCTGCGGCGAGTACAGGTTGTCATTGGCCGAGTTCAGCAGGAACAGGCCCTCGGGCACGATGGGCACGCCGGGCGCGGTGAGGATGCGGCCGGTGACCTTCACGTCGAGGTCGAGGCGCAAGCTGAAGTCCTGTCGCCAGACCGCGCCGAGGCGCAGCGGGCCGCGGTCGAAGCGGGCGCCGAAGACGTCGAGCCGGGCGATGAGGCGTTTGTGGTGACCACCGACTACTCGGCGCTGCACGAGGTGAACCGGGCGCTGACCGAGGCCGGCTTCAACTCCAGCGAAGCGCGGCTGGTGCGGGTGGCGAGCAATACCGTCGCGGTCGAAGGGTCGCTGGCCGAGCAGACGCTGGCGTTGCTCGAAGCGTTCGATGAGCACGACGACGTTTCGAACGTGTTCACCAACGCCGACATCTCCGACGAGGAGATGGAGCGGCTCTCGTCTTGACAGCGGTGCGCTCGGCCGCGGGCACCCGGGTGTTGGGGGTCGATCCGGGCACCCGGCTGTGCGGCTGGGCTTTTGTGGAGCGCGCGGGCAGCCGGCTTTTGCACGTCGACAATGGCGTCGTGGTGCTCGACGAAAAGGCGCCGCTGGGCGAGCGGCTGGGGTGCCTCTTCGATCGGCTCGACGCGCTGATCGCCGAGTACGGCGCGGCGGTCGCCGCCGTCGAGGGCGTCTTCCACAACCGCAACGCCCGCAGCGCGCTGATCCTCGGCCATGCCCGCGGGGTGGCCCTGGCCGCCGCGGCGCGGCGCGGGCTGGCGATCCACGAATACACCCCGCAGCAGGTCAAGAAGGCGGTCACCGGCAGCGGGCGGGCCGACAAGGCGCAGATTCAGCAGATGGTGGCCCGCGTGCTGGCGCTGCCCGAGCCGCCGCAGGCCGACGCGGCCGACGCGGTGGCGGTGGCGCTGTGTCACGCCCAGCATCTGGTCGCCGAAGCGCCCGCGATGGTGCTGCCGCCGCGGCCGATGGGCGGCAAGCGGCGCGCGGCGGCGGCGTTGGCGGCGTTGGTGCGGGCCCAGGAGGAGCGGCGATGATCGGACGTTTGCGGGGCGAAGTGGCCGAGAAGACGGCCGAGGGCGTGGTGCTCGACGTGGGCGGGGTGGGCTATGAGGTCCGCTGCCCGCTGACCGTGCTCGATCGGCTGCCGCGCGTCAGCCAGGCGTGCACGCTAGCGATTCATACCCATGTGCGCGAAGACCAGATCACGCTGTTCGGCTTTCACGACGACGAAGAGCGGCGGCTTTTCCGGCTGCTGATCGGCGTCTCGGGCATCGGTCCGCGGCTCGCGTTGGCCTGCCTCTCCGGCCTCGACGCCGAGGCGTTTGCCGCCGCGGTGGCCAACGAAGACGTGCGGCGCCTGTCGAGCATCCCCGGCATCGGCAAGCGCACCGCCGAGCGCGTGGTGCTTGAGCTGAAGGAGAAGATCGGTCGTCTGCCCGGCCGCCCCGCCACCGGCGGCAGCCCGGCGCTGGCCGACCTGGAGAGCGCGCTGGGCAACCTGGGTTATCGGCCGAAAGAGGTCGAGCAGCTGGTCGCCGCGCTCGGTCCGCAGGCGGCGCAGAT
>JAGQJJ010000501.1 GCA_020430675.1 Myxococcales bacterium | reverse complement strand
GATGCTCGTCGACGAGATGCCGCCCGCGGTCGCCGCCGGCAAGACGCCCGGCTTTCAGCTTCAAGTCCGCCTTGAGCGCACCGTCGCGCGCACCCCGGAAAAGGTGCGCATCGAATGCGCCGTCACCCAGGCGATCTTCGACCTCAAGCTGCGCGCCTTGCGCGGGTCCGCCACCCAGCGCGGCGCGCTTGAGCTCGGGCCCAAGGTCGACGACGCCGGCATCGCGCGCCAGGTGCGCGCCTGCATGAACGCGCTGGTGCCCGTGGTGCACGATGGCATGACCGATTTTGTCGGGCGGCTTCGCCGCTGACCGGACAGGATATGACGATGGACAAAGCCCCCGCCCGCAAACGCCGATGGCGCAACCTGCTGCTGGACCCGCGTTTTCAGCTCAAGTACGCCTCGGCCATCGCGCTGACCGGCGGCGTCGTTTTTGCCGTGCTGGGCGGCATGTTCTACGCGCAGGTCCGGGTCAACACCGAGCTCGCGGTGCTCGACAGCGCGCCGGCCGGCCTGGCGCCGCGCCGCGCGCCCGCGCCGGTCGAAGCGCCGCCGACCGAGCCGGCCGAGGGGCAGATCATCGTCGAAGCCCAGCCCATCGTGCCCACCGAAGCGGCCCCGGAGCCGGAGCAGGCCGAGCCGCCCGCCGACTTCGAGGCCGAACTGGCGTCCCGCCTCGCCGCCGAAGATGGCCGCCTGCGCTGGCGGCTCGTCATCTCGTGGCTCATCCTGGTCGTCGCGCTCTTCCTCTTGGGCATCCTCGCCACGCACCGCATCGTGGGCCCGATCTACGTCGTCGACCGCTACGTGCGCCGCCTGACCGCCGGCGAGCCGGTGCACCCGCGCCACCTCCGTCGGGGCGATGAGTTCCAGGAGCTGTTCGAGCGGGTCAACGAGATGGCGCGCACGATCCTCGCCACCCGGCAGGCCGAGTTGGACGCCCTGGAGGCGGTGCGTGCGGGGTTGGCCGGGCGGCTCGCCAAGGCCAAAGGCCAGGCGCTCGACGCCGACACGGTGCGGGGCTGGTTCGATGCCGAGCTGGCGCCGCTCGACGCGCTGATCGCCGAGCGGCGTCGCTATCTGGAGGCGGCGGCTCAGAAGTAGCAGATGCCGTTGCCGGCGCAGAACCAGCCGGCGGGGCAGTGGGCGTCGACCGCACAGTACTGGGCGGGGTAGCAGAGCCCATCGCCGCCGCAGATGGCGTCGGCCGGGCAGTCGGCGTCGTAGTCGCAGAGCACCGCGTCGGCGTAGCACTCGCCATCGGCGGCGCAGACCGAGCCCGCGGGGCATTCCCAGTCGGCGCGGCAGGCGGCGAGCGTCTCGCACAGGCCATCGGCGCGGCAGAAGTCGCCGGGCGCGCAGTCGGAGTGGCTCAAGCAGCCGGGGATGGCCTCGCAGACCCCGTCACCGCGGCAGAAGTAGCCCGGCGCGCAGTCGACATCGGCGCGGCAGCCGGCGTAGGCCTCGCAGAGCCCATCGGCGCGGCAGAGGTAGCCCGCGGCGCAATCGCGGTCATCGCGGCAGCCAGGAATCTCTTCACAGATGCCGTCGCCGCGACAGAAATACCCCGCGGCGCAGTCGCGATCGCTGTCGCAGCCGGGGGTCTCTTCGCAGACGCCGTCGCCGCGGCAGAAATAGCCCGCCGCGCAGTCGCGATCGCTGTTGCAGCCGGGCCGCGCCTCGCACAGCCCGTCGGGCCGGCAGAGCTGGTCGGGCGCGCAGTCCGAGTGCGTCACGCAGCCGGGCATGGGGGTGCAGATCCAATCGACGCAAGCCTCGCGCGCCCCGCACTCGGCGTGGGTGCGGCACTCGGGCAGCGGCGCGCAGTCGCCGGCGTCGCAGAACGCCGCCTGCCCGCACTGGCGATCGACGGTGCAGCCGCGGGGGTCGAGGCAACGGCCACGGTCGCAGACCATGCCGACGCCGCATTCCAGATCAGAGAGGCAGCCGGTCTCGGCGAAGCACAGGTCGTCTTCGCCACAGAACTCGCCCTGGCGACAGTCGGTGTCGAGCAGACACCCGTCGAGGGGTTCACGACCGATGGGTGGGGGGCCGGGGGAGAAATCATCGCCGTGGCAGCCCGAGAGGGCGAGGCCGGCGAACAGCAAGGTGAGGGCAGCGGGCAGAGCGGGGGTGTGCGTCCGAATGAACCGGGCGTTCATGGCGACCTCTCTTCACATCGATTCAGGTGTCGGGCAGGCCGACGGGGCGCTCGGTTCGATATTCGCGACATGCTGGGAATTGTCTGGAAGTATTTAGAATCTGGGCTTTTCTAGTTTTTGACCCCCGATCGTGGCTGGCCTATACTCGCTCCCTGATGCCTGCGCTCGGGGCCGAGTTCGCTGGGGGGGCCCGCCGAGTTGCGGCGGCCATGGACCCGACGATCGTCGAAGGAGTACGACGTGGCGGATGAGCAGCGGCCGCTGATTTCTGGCGCCATGCCGGTGCTCCGAAAAGACGATCGCTACGAGCTGACCGACCGTACGGGCCACTCGGTTGGCGAAGTCCCGCTGAGCACCATCGTGAACCTCGTGCGCCAGGGACGCCTGTTCCGCACCGACAAGGTGCGCAAGAACGGGGGCCCGATGCAGCCGCTCGGCGAGCTGCAGGAATTTGAGGATCTCTTCCGCGAGCTGTTGCCCGAGGCCTTCCAGGTCGATGGCAGCGCGCTGCGCCCGGCGCCCGAGCTGAGCGGCGAGGTCGACACCCTCACCGTCGCCGAACTCTTTGCGCGCCTCTATCGCGAGAAGCGCACCGGGCGGCTCTTCCTGTGCGAGAGCGATCGCCATCAAGAGAAGGTCATCGTCTTCCGCCAGGGCGTGGCGATCAGCGCCATGTCGAATCTGGAGGAAGAGTGGCTCGGCGAGCTGCTCATCAGCCAGGGTCTGATCGACGCCCAGGCCTTTGAAGAGGCGGTCGCGCTGCGCAAGCAGAACGGTTCGCGCATCGGCTCGGCGCTGGTCTACCTTGAGAAGCTCTCGCCGCGCGAGCTGCGCCGCGCGCTTTCAGTGCAGGCGATGGAGCGGCTGCTCAACGCCTTCCGCATGCGCAGCGGCACCTTTCAGTTTGTCGCCGACGAGAGCGCCGGCAACGAGGAGATCCTGCTCGTCGCCTCGCCGCGCGACATCATCGAGACCGGCCTGTCGGCGGCGCTCGAAGCGCGCGAGGTGGCCGAACAGCTCACGAGCTACGGTGACCCGGTGTTCCGGGTCGAGGTGCCGCCCGACTTCGCCACCGAGCTGAGCGAGGTCGACGTGCAAATCCTGCGCGTGCTGGAACGTGGCCGCCCGCTGAGCACCTGCATCGAGACGATCGCCCAGCTCGGCCGCCTGACCACCGCCGAAGCGCGGCTGCGCGTCCTCGCGCTCATGGTCTTCGGCGTGCTGCACGTCGGTGGGGCCGAGGTCGAGGCACTCGACAAGATCGTCGGCTCGCTGCAGACGATGGACTACTTCCGCCTGCTCGACGTCCGGCGCGCCGCCAGCCCCGACGAGATCACCACCGCGTTCCGGCGCAAGATGGTCGAGTACCACGGCCAGCCGACGCCGGGGGACAGCGCGGCGGTTCAGCGCACGCGCGAGCGCATCGCGGCGACGCTCGAGCGCGCGCGCGCGACGCTGTCGAACCCCGAGGTTCGCCCGCTCTATGAGCGCGCGTTGCAGCTCGGGCTCGACTACCACCAGCCCGAGGTCCGCCAGCGCCTCGAACACGAGCAGCTCGTCGCCAAAGGTCGGGCGCTGCTCGCGCAGCAGGCCTATCAAGAGGCGTTCGAGACCTTCGCCCGCGCCGCCGGCCTCATGCCGGATGATGCGCGAATCTTCACCCAGATCGGCTGGGCGCGTTTCCTGGCCTCCGACCACGGCAAAGAGGCCGCCGCCGAGGCCATCGCTGACGTGGAGCGCGCGCTGCGCGTGACCGGCGATCAGGACGAGGCCTATATGACCATCGGCAAGATTCACCGCCTGTCGGGGGATCTGGCCGCCGCCGAAGACTACCTGCGCCGATCGATCGAGCTCAACCCGCACAACAACGAGGCCCAGAGCGAGCTGCGGCTGCTGTTCACCCGCGAGCTGCAGCGCGGCGGGCCCAAGATCAAGATCGACCTGTCGTCGGCGGCAGGGGCCGGCGCGGTGCTCGGCGTGGCGGTGGTGGTGCTCGCCCTGCT
>JAGQJJ010000500.1 GCA_020430675.1 Myxococcales bacterium | reverse complement strand
TCGCCGACTTCAGCTCTTCGTTGGAGGTCACGAGCTGCTCAAGCGAGCCGTTGAGGTCTTCGCGGAGCACCTCGATCTCGCGTTCGAGATGCTGGATGAGCGCGGCGTCGTTCATCGCCTGCGCCGTCTTCTGGGGCTCGGCGAGCGGGGTCGGCGCGCTGGCGTCGGGGCTCGGGTCGACCGTGGCGGCGTGGGGCTCGACGGCGATCAGCAACAGGGACTCCCGCTCGGCGAGGTCCTGCACCGGCATCACGGTGATCGTGCACGGCACCAGCGCCCGGTCCTGGCGGACATGGGCCTGCACGACGACCGTGCGCTGGGTGGTGAAGGCCTCCTTGGCGGTGGCGCGCAGCTTGCCGCGCAGGCCTTCACGAGCGCGGCTGAGCAGGTTCACCGTCGGTGGGCCGGAAGGTTGGCTCAGCCAGGTCTCGGTCGCGCCGCAGAAGTGGAGGATCTCAAAGTCCTGGCCGATCAGCACCGAGCCGGGCGCAAAACGCTGGACGAGGCGCTGCTCGGCGAGCCGTGCCAGACGAACCTCGCGCCGGACCTGCGGGGTCGTGAGGACCATCTCGCGCGGCGGGCTCTGGTCGATCACGACCGACCGCGTGCGCTCGCTGGGCACGGGTCCGATGCGCCGGTACAGGCGCCGCTTGGGCGAGAGGGTGCGAAACAGCCGCGACTGCTTGCCGATGGTCTCGGCGCTGCCGAGGAAGAGACAGCCGCCTTCGTTGAGCGCAAAGTGAAAGACGCCGAGGAGGCGCGCCTGAAGCTCGGGCTCGAGGTAGATGAGCACGTTGCGGCAACAGATGAGGTCGACCTTCGAGAAGGGCGGGTCGGAGATGAGATTCTGTTCGGCGAAGGTCACCGTCTCGCGGACGCGCGGGTCGACGACGTAGGCGCGGTCGGTGCGCGTGAAGTAGCGTTCGAGCCACCGCGGCGCGAGGTCGGCGCTGATGCTGAGCGGATAACGGCCCGCGCGGGCGACTTCGAGGGCGTCGTGGTCGATGTCGGAGGCAAAGACCCGCAGCGGGCACTGTTTGCCCGTCTGTTGCAGCTGGTCCATCACCATCATCACGAGCGAGTAGGCCTCTTCGCCGGTGGCGCAGCCGGCCACCCAGAAGCGCAGGGCCTGCTCCGGCTCGGCGGCGGCCACCAGCGGCTTGATGACGGTCTCTTCGAGCGCGGCCCACGCTTCGGGTTCGCGGAAGAACGCCGTCACGCTGATCAGCATGTCCCGCACGAGCGCGCCGAGCTCGTCAGGCCTGGTGCGCAGCAGCGCGAGATATTGGTGGAGGCTGTCAAGCTGGTGCAGACACATGCGGCGCGCGGCGCGTCGGGCCAGCGTATTGCGTTTGTAGCCGCGAAAATCACCGCGCGTCCGGGTGCGCATGAGGGTGATGATGGCCGCGAGGGCGTCTTCGTCGCTCTTCTGGATGGCCGCGTCGGCGTGCGGCTCGCTGCGCACGTAGGGGCGGCTCAGGTAGTCCCGGAGCAGCACGGGCATGCGCTCGGGCGCAACGACCCAGTCCACGAGGCCGGTGGCGATGGCGCTGCGGGGCATGCCGCCGTGGGCGGCGGTCTCGGGATCCTGGGCGACGGCGAGCCCGCCGGCCGCTTTGATGGCGCGCAGCCCGAGCGTGCCGTCGCGCCCGGTGCCGCTGAGGATGATGGCCACCGCCTTCTCGCGCCATTGCCCGGCGAGGTCGCGCAGAAAGTGGTCCACCGGCAGGCGCACCCCTTGGCTGTCGGCCGGCGGCGTGAGCTGCAGACGGTTCTCCTTGACGGACAGGAAGCGATTGGGCGGCAGCACGTAGACGGTGTCAGGGGCGAGCAGGCTGCCATCCTCGGCCGGGACGACCGTCAGCCGCGTGCGGTGCCCGATCAGCTCCACCGAGTGGCTCGCATGGGTCGGGTCGAGGTGTTGCAATACCACGAAGGCCAGCCCGCTGCGCGGCTCGACGGCGCCCAGCATCCGCACGAGGGCCTCAAAACCACCGGCCGACGCGCCCACTCCGACCACGGCCAGCGGCGCAAGCTCGGTCGGGTCGGCCGCGGAAGCAGGCCCGGCCTCGTCCTTCGACTTCGCTCTCGCCATGGATCGGTGGCTCCGTCGGTTGGGGCTCGCATGGTACGCGCGTGGGCGTCCGGCGCCAACGGGGTTGTCAGCAGGGTCGCCGATCGGGCGTCAAGACGGCAGCGGAAGGCCCAACCGGGCGCGACGATAGCGGACGGCCCGCAACACCGTCGACACCCACAGCGCATTGCGGCAAGGCTTGCGCAACATCTCGAAGGGGCCGGCGCCCTCTACGAACTCAGCGACGCCGGGATCGCCGGTGATAAGCACGACCGGGATGTCGGGGTGGCTGATCTGAAGCCTTCGACACAGGTCGAGCCCCGACATCACGGGCATGTTCACATCGCAGACGATCGCATCGATCGGGGTGACCGCGAGCAGCTCAAGCGCTGCCTGCGCGCAGATGCACACGGTCAGCTCCAGGCTGGGCGGCGCGAGGCGCTGGGCGACCCGAAGCACCAGGTCATTGTCATCGATGACGATGACGTGGCCACGCGCCTGCATCACAGCCTCGGATGCATGGATCGTCATGGCGGTCAAGCTCCCTCCGACGCTCCGACGCTGAGCGGCCTGACCGTAGCTGGCCGCGCCGGGGCGGGGCCATCCGAGATTTTCGGAGTTATGGGTCGGAGAATCTCTGATCGGAGCCCGGCGTGTCGGGCGCTCCGGGGCAAAACGACCGGGCTCAACGACGCGGGGCGTCCATCCAATGCATGGCATAGCGCATCAGCTCGGCGTGCGACTTGAGCGCCAGTTTGCGCTTGAGGTTCGAGCGATACGTGTCGACCGTCTTGGTGCTGAGGCCAAGCGACTCGGCGATCTGGGCGGTGCCTCGGCCTTCGCCCATGAGGCGGAGCACCTGCAGCTCGCGATCGCTG
Organism: Myxococcales bacterium; assembly: GCA_020430675.1. The sequence continues at coordinate 1,226 of JAGQJJ010000500.1, read as the reverse complement.
AGGGCCGCGATGGACTGGCCCACCGACGACGGCGCGGCGCTGCGCTCCAGCACGCGCTCGGTCATCGAATCGCTGAGATGGACGCGGCCCGATAGCACGCGCTCGATCGCGCGCATCACCTCCTGGGGGCTCTCGTGCTTCATCACATAGCCCCGGGCGCCAGCGCGCAGCACGCGCTCGGCATAGAGGGCCTCGTCATGCATCGAGAGCACCAGGATGGCGAGGGCGGGGTGAAGCCCGACCAGGCGCGCGATGAGCGCGGTGCCATCGCCTCCGGGCATCGAGATGTCGAGGACGACGAGATCCGGCTGCACGTCGCCCACGAGACGCAGCGCCTCGTCGGCGTTGGCCGCTTCGCCGCTGAGACTGAGCGTCGGATCGCGCGCGATCAGATCGCCGAGGGCGCGCCGGATCAGTGGGTGGTCGTCCACGACGACGACGCGCCGGGGCGCTTCGGGGTCACCCGATGAGGTCGCCGGGTCTGCCATCACACTCTCCCCTTCCCCCGATCGGACGAGGCTTCGGTCCGGTGGTGTCACCAGAGGCAATATGGCACGGGTTGGCAGGTCATGCCATCGGGCGGTCGAGGCGATAGACCGCGCAATCGTCGAGGCCGAAGCGGCGGTCTTCGACGAAGCCGAAGCCGAGGCGCTCGTAGAAGCGGCGGGCGCGCGTATTGCTGGCGAGCGGGTCGATGAGGATGGCGCTGACCGCCGGGTCGGCGAAGCAGCGGTCGATGGCCAGGCGCATCATCTGGGTACCAAAGCCGCGGTTCAGGTCGGCGGCTTCGCCGATCCAGATGTCGATGGCGCGCAGATTGGCGGCGCAGTCGCCCCAGTAGTGCTGTTCTTCGCGGGCGGGGTCGATGATCTCGATGAAGCCGATGGGGCGGCCGTCGACCTCGGCGATGAGCTGCTCGCGCCAGTCGACGTCGCGGCCGAGCTCGTCCTGCCAGCCCCAGTCATCGTTGGGGTCGGACTCGATGACATGGGGCTGTTCGTCCCAGTGGCGCAGCAGGTCGAGGTCGGCGGGGGTGGCGGGGCGCAGGTGCAATGGCATGCGCCCCACGGTAGCAGGGTCAGGGCGTGCCGCCCAGGATCGATTGCTGCACCCGGTTGCTGATGCCATCGTCGTAGCGGCCACCGATGACATAGAGGAAGCCATCGAAGACCGCGCGGCCGGCGTCGACGAGAGCGAGCAGGTTGGTCTGGCCCAGGGCCGACCAG
>JAGQJJ010000499.1 GCA_020430675.1 Myxococcales bacterium | reverse complement strand
AGCGCTGCGAGGTGCAATGCGACGACCTGCACGCCGCCGATCCGGTCACCGGCGCGCTCTACGTCGGCTGCATCCTCTCGGCGCCGGTCTGCCAGTCGATGCCCGGCGAGCTGGCGGTCGCCGATTGCCTTGACGACCCCGAGGCCGCCGGCCGCGCCTGCCTCAACTTCTGCCGCGCCGAGACCGCCTGTGCGCCGGCCGCCGATCTGAGCGCCTGCCTCACCCGCTGCGTGGGCGGCTTCGGCGACGGCGACGGCCTGCGCTTTGCCGCGGCCGAAGCCTGCCTCGACCGCGCCGCCCGCGACGCCGACTGCGCGGTCTTGCAGGCGTGCATCCCCGCCGAGCCCATGGTCGATTGCGCCGCCCATTGCGGGCGCCTCGACGACTGCCGGCTGGCCGACGCCGGATGCGAAGCCGCCTGTCAGGCCGCGCCCGACGCCAACGTGGCCGGCTGCGTCGCCGACGCGGTGCGCACCGGCCAGGAGTGCGGCGGCGTGGCGCAGTGCATCGGCTTCGCCCCCCCGCGGCCGTCGGCCGCGTGCGTTGAGCTCTGCGCGTTGCAGGACGATTGCGATCGCGCCTTCGACCCCTATCTCTGCCGCCTCGATTGCCCCGAGCCGCCGGCGCTCGACGTGCAGCTCGGCTGCCTGCAGGCCACGGTCTGCGGCCGGCAGGCGGGCTGCCTCGACCTCGCGGGCGACCTCAACGCCGCCTGCGCGGCGCCGTGCGCGACCGCGGTCGCGTGCGGTGTCTTCCCCGACCAGGCCACCTGCGAGGCCATCTGCACCGGCCAGGCGGCGGGCCCGTTTGCCGGCGGCGGCTACTTCGACCGCCTCAACGCCTGCCTCGCCGCCGCCGCGCCCGCGGGTGGCCAGTGCAACCTGGGGTCGGCCGAGATCTGCTTCCGCCCCGCGCTCTGCGAGGCGCTGCCCGACGTGCTCGTCGCGCCGCCCGGGGGCGGCCGCCTGCCCTACAACACCGTGGGTCGACAGTCGGTCGGCCGCGCCAACTGCGGCGGCGGCGGTCCGCAGCAGGTGGTGGTCATCACCGTCGCGGTCGCCTCCACCGTCGACATCGTCATCCTCGACGCCACCTACGACCCGTTGATCCACCTGCGCCGGTCCTGCGACGACCCGGCCTCCGAGATCGCCTGCAACGACGACAGCAACGGCCTGCTCTCGGCCTTGCGCGGCCAGCAGCTCGCCCCGGGCACCTACTTCCTGTACCTCGACGGCTTCGCCGGCGGGCAGGGCAGCGGCACGGTCGAGATCACCATCCGCCCCAACTGATCGGGGTCGATGCGCCGGTCAGGGCCCGTCGGCGCAGCAGCGGAAGCCCGTCGAATAATCCCAGTGCTCGGTGTTATGCGCGGTGGTGCGGTACAGGCAGCCGGGCCCGTTGCGCACCGTGTCGACATAGAAGCCGCCGCGGAAGGTGCCCGCCGGATCGGCCGTCCACTCGTGCAGGTTGCCCATCAGGTCGAAGACGCCCTCGGGCGTCACGCAGCCGTCGTTCTCGCCGGTCAGGTCGAGGCTGTCGGGCAGCTGGTTGATGCAGGCGTCCTGAATGCGGGCGAACGGGTTGGGATCGTCGGGGAAAAGCTCGACCGCCGGGTGCTGGGCGCGCGCGTCGTTGCACACGCCCGGCTGGCGATCGGGGCCGTAGGGATAGGTCCACCCCGCGGCGCCCTGGCAGGCGCGCAGCCACTCGACGTCGGTGCACAGGCGCTTGCCCGCCAATTGACAGGCCCGCCCGGCGCGCACGCCGTCGACATACCCCTGCGGCACCGCGCCGGGCAGCGAGACGGCGCGCACCGTCGCCGCGCCCGGGTTGTGATCGGGCGACCACGGCGCTTCGCGGCCATCGGGCATGACCTCGATCAGCGCCGCTTCGTAGCGATCGATGCAGAAGTCGGCGATGGGCAGCATGCCATCGGGGCACCCGCCCACGCCCGGGGGCTCGACGAGGCCGACGTTGGGCTGCGGATGATCGGCCGGATCGCACGCCCCGCCTGGATCGACGGGCTCGGTGCAGCACTGAATGTCGGCCGGACCGGGGCAGAAGCCGCGCGTCGAGACCCGGCCGTCATCACACTCGGCGGTGGGAAGGCACTCGCCGGGCGTGCCGCGCACGCTGCATGGCCCCCAACCGGGATCGGGGCCGGCGTCGATCACGCCTTCATCTTCGATCGGCAGTGCGTCGATCGGCTCGGCGTCCCATACCGCGTCGGGCGTGGCGTCATTCACCGCAGCGTCGGCCTCGGCCGCGTCCCGATCGGCGTCGACCCAGGTCGCGTCTTCGCCCTGCGCGTCGGGGTCCGCGTCGGCCGTCACCGCCCGATCGGCCGGTGGCGTGGCATCGAGCCCGGCTTCCAGCCGTGCAAAATCGAGCAGCTCCAGGTCGGGTGCATCATCCACCGCCGACGACTCGCCGCAGCCCAACAACAAGACCCCGACGAGCAGCGCGTGCCTCATCCGCCCTCCGCCGCGTAGGCCCGGGCCCGCACCCGGGCATGCACCAACTCGCCCAGCGGCCGCCAGCCCACGCCCACCTCGGGCCGTTTGTGCGGGCTGAGCACCAAGAGCCGCGGCGCGAGGCGGCTCAGCGCCCACGTCAGCCCCGGCAGCCGCGAGGGCGGGCACAGGTGCAGCGCAAAGCTGCACACGATCAGCCCGTAGCGCCGCCCGGCGAGCGCACCGGCGGCGATCGCCGCGAAGTCATGCGCCTCGGCCGGGCGCCCGGTGCGCGCTGCGTAGGCCGGCCCGGTGAACGGATCGACCCCCTCGATGCGCGTCGCGCCCAGCGCTTCGAGCGCCCGCGTCGCCTCGCCGCTCCCGCAGGCCAGGTCGAGCGCAGGTTCGATCGGCAGCGCAAACGCCTCGACCGCGAGCGCGATCGCGCCGTGCACCTGGGGTTCGTGGGGATTCTGATAATCGGTGCGGTGGCGCGCGTAGTAGCCCTCGACGCCGAAGGCCACATAGCCGTCGCGCACCGCGGGGCGGGTCATTTCAGCAGCGCGATCGCCAGCTCGTCGAAGCGCGCGCCGTCAGCGCCTGCGTGCACCTGGGCCATCAACCCGGCCAGCGCGGTCAGCTCCATGTCACCGATGGGGAATACGATGACGCGCTTGATATCGGGGTGGGCCGCCTTCAGCTCGGCCAGCCGCTTGCCGAGCGCGTCCAGATCGAGCTGTGCGCCCTGCCGCGGCAGCGATGGCTCGCCCTCGCTGACGACCTCGCCCGCGCCGTTCTGCGCGCTGACGTGCAGCCCGATGCGCCCGATGCGCACCAGCACCGCGCCCGACTCGGGCAGGTTTGCCGTGCGCGGATGCAGCCAGAACGGGATCATGCCGCGCTCGCCCTCGGCCTCGGCTTTCTCGACCACCAGCCCGAAGCGCCCATGCCCGGCCATGCGCCCGGCGTTGGCCATGCGCAGAAAATCGCGGGCGGTGACATCGGCGGGCACGCCGATCAACAGCATCGAATCGGCGCCCGGCGACCCCTCGCTCAGCCGCAGGCGCATCGCGGTGACCCACTCGCCGTCATCATCCGACTCGACCGTATTGTCGCGGATCAGCGTCGACGGCATGCCGGTCACCGGCCCCAGGCTGGTCGCCATGCCCTCGGGACCGCCGGCGACCCAGGTGGCCTCGGCCAGCGCCTCGGCGCCCGGCACGCGAGGCAGGCGCGCCTGGCCGTCTTCGATCTGCTTGCCCAGCTTCTCGGCGAAGCTCAGCTCGACCGGCGGCGCTTCGACCTCGGTCGTCGGCGTCTGCGGCGCTTCGGCCGGGCCGCGCAACAAGAACCACCACGCCGCGAAGCCGCCACCGCCCAGCGCCAGCACCGCGACCACGATGATGACCGCCACCATCGCGCCGCCGCCCTTCTTCTTCTGCGGGGGCATGGCCATGACCGTGGCCGGCGAGAACTGATCGGCGACCGAGTCATCGGGCACCGCGTCGACCTCATCGATCGGCGGCGTATCGTCCACCGCGTGCGCCGGCGCGGCCATGCGGGCCGAGATTGGCGCCGGCATCGGCGGCAGCGGGCGCGCCGGATCCTCCTGCATCGCCATCGTCGCCGCCAGCGCGTCGGGCTCGTCCGACATGGGCGGCGGCGGCTCGGGCCTCGCCGGCGCGGCGGGCGCAGGCGGCGCGTCGGCGGCGAGCTGCTGCACCTCGACCGCTTC
>JAGQJJ010000498.1 GCA_020430675.1 Myxococcales bacterium | reverse complement strand
TGACCTCGAAGTCGGCGCGCACGTTGGCCACCGCGGGGCAGCGGGCGACGGCGCATTCGCCGAGCTTGCTGGCGAAGTGGCTGCAATCGGGCGGCGGCGGCGGCGGCTGGAGGCAGGCGCCGGCCTCGTCGCAGTTTGCGGCGGCGTCGAGGCATTGCCAGGCGCCGGGCGCGATGGTCTCGGTGCGGTGCACGATGCACAGGTAGCGGCACGAGGACGGGTCGTCGAGCAGCGCGCCCTCGGGCGTGCCGAACGGGATGCACTCGTTGAGGGTGTCGCAGGCGTCGCCGCATAGCTCGGGGTCGCGCGCCGGGCCGTCGTCGCAGTAGAAGCCGAGTTGGCCGGTGTCGGGCACGTCGGGGTTCACGTCGAAGAAGTCGGTCAGCGCGCCGCCGATGAGCGGGTCGTCGCAGGGCGAGTCGGCGGTGACCGCAGCGACCAGGTCTTCGGGCAGTAGGCCCGCGGCGATGGACGACTCGCAGACGATGCGCGCGGCGGCCTGGAACTCATCGTGCACGTTGTCGACCGCGGGGCAGCGGTCGACCGCGCACTCGGCGAGCTTGCCGGCGAAGACCGAGCAATCGGCCTCGGCGAGCGGCGGCGGATCCTGGAAGCACGGGCCCAGCTCGCCGCAGGCGTCGGCTTCGGCCCAGCAGTACCAGCTGGCGCGCCGCACGTCGGGGTTGGCCGCGCAGAGCAGCCGGCAGGTGCCTTCATCGCGCAGGGCGCCGCCCATGTCTTGCGGCGCGTCGGCGGGGATGCAGCGCTCGAGGTAGGCGCAGGCTGCGGTGCAGACGTCGTTGTCGACGATGGGACCCTCGGCGCACAGCTCGGCAAGCGGCCCGGCGTCGGGGTTCTGCGGGTTCTCTTCGATGAGATAGCTGATGATCGGGCCGAAGAACTGGCTCTCACACGCCTGGGCGTCGATGCCTTGCAGCGCCATCGCGTTGAGCGAGCCGTCGGCGATGCGGTCGTTGCAGAAGCCGGTCAGCAGCGCCTCGGCCCCGGGGCCGAGGGCTTCGGCGTTGGGGCAGGCTTCGCGCAGGCACTCGGCGGCGCGAACGCCGTAGTCGTCGCACAGCGGCTCGGTCGGCGGCGGGCCGCCCTCGCAAGCGTCAGCGATGGCCTGCGACTGCTGGGCGACAAACGCCACGGCGTCGCGGCAGGTGTCGGTGCCGAGCACGACCACCGAGAACGAGCGGTTGCCTTCGCAGGCGGTCAAGCAGGCTTCGTCCAGGTCGCCCGCGTCGGGGCAGACCTCGGCGGCGCATTCGGCGAAGCGCGCGCAGGCGTCGGCGCAGTCGGAGCCGGGGCCCATATCGGGTGCGCCGCCTTCGCCGCCCATGCCGCCCATGCCGCCTTCGCCGCCCATTCCGCCTTCGCCGCCCATGCCGCCTTCGCCGCCGCCGCCGTCGGCGCCGGTGGTCATGTCAGCGACCGGACCATCGCCGTCGCTGTCGTCATCGCAGGCGGCCAGGGCCCACGCCGCGACGAGGGTCAGGGCCCAGAGGATCTTGCGAGGGGCCATCGCGCCTCCTTTGCATTCCGGTGCAGTTGCATTCTGCTGTCGGCACCGTACTCCCACCGGCCGGACCGTCTCAACGCGGGATCGGTTCGCTTGCGATCAGGCGGCGGCAAGGTCGCGGGCGAGCATGCGGGCGAGGGGTTTGAGCGCCGCCTGGCGGATGTGCTCGGGCACCTCGATGCGCGGTTCGAGGTCGCGTAGGGCCAGGTAGAGCTTCTCGAGCGTGTTGAGGCGCATATGCGGGCACTCGTTGCAGGCGCAGTTGCCCTCGGGCGGCGCGGCGATCAGCTCTTTGTCAGGCGCGGCCTTTTTCATCTGGTGCAGGATGCCCGACTCGGTGAGCACGATGAACGCGCGCCGGTCGCTCTTGATCACGTAGTTGAGCAACGAGGCGGTCGAGCCGATGTGATCGGCGTGGCGCAGGATATGCGGCTCGCACTCGGGGTGGGCGATGATCGCGGCGTCCGGGTGGCGCACCTTGAGCTGCAAGAGCTTCTTTTCACTGAAGATCTCGTGCACCTGGCAGGTGCCCTGCCACAGCACCAGGTCGCGGCCGGTCTCGCGCTGCACGTAGGCGCCCAGGTTGCGGTCGGGCGCGAAGATGAGCGGCTGGTCATCGGGGAAGAGGCGCACCATGTCGGCGGCGTTGCTCGACGTGCAGATGACGTCGCTGATGGCCTTCACCCCGGCCGAGCAGTTGATGTAGCTGACCACGCGGTGGCCGGGGTGGGCGTCGATGAATGTCTGCAGGCTGTCGGCGGGGCAGGCGTCGGCGAGCGAGCAGCCGGCCTTCAGGTCGGGCAGCACCACGATCTTGTCGGGGTTCAGGATCTTGGCGGTCTCGGCCATGAAGTGCACGCCGGCGAAGACGATGACCTCGGCATCGGTGCCGGCGGCCTTCTGGCTGAGCTGCAGCGAGTCGCCCACGAAGTCGGCGACGTCCTGGATGTCGGGCTCCTGGTAGTAATGGGCCAGGATGACCGCCTTGCGCTCGGCTTTGAGGCGCTCGATGGCGTCGAACAGGTCGAGGTTCGGGTCGATCGGCGCGCGGTCGCCCAATACGGTGAGGCTGTCAGTCATGGGGTGTCTCCGTCCCGTCGCGCCCGCAGAGGCCGCGCACCACCACCGAGGCGCAGGCCAGCCCGAAGGCGCCGGTGACAAACGAGGCCGAGCCGTCGATGCGGGCGCGGCGGTCGCAGGTCAGCAGTCCGTTATTGCCCTGCGGGCACACGCACCGAAAGCCGGTGCCCTCTTCGTAGGCCAGCGATTCGGGCGGCTGCAGGGGTTCGTCGCTGAACACCGCGGGGATGCCCCACGCGCCGCGGCTGCGCGAGAAACCGTGCTTCTCGCGCAAAATGCTGCGCACGTTCAGCGCCATCTTGTCGTGATGCGTCTTGTTCAGGTCGGCCACCTTGATGCGCGTCGGATCCCAGCGGCCGGCGGCGCCCATCGAGGTGATGAGCGGAATGCCACGCTGCTTGCAGGTGGCGATCAGGTGGCATTTGGCCGTGAACTGGTCGATGGCGTCGACCACGAAGTCGGGGGAATCGGCGAGCAGTTCGTCGCTGGCCTCGGCCTGGTAGAACTGCTTGACGGGCTCGATCTCGGCCATCGGGTTGATGAGGCGCAGGCGCTCGCCGATCAGCGTGGCCTTGGGTTTGCCGATATTGCCCTTCAGGGCGTGCAGCTGCCGGTTGGTATTCGTGACGCAGACGTCGTCGAAGTCGACCACGCGCAGGCGGCCGACGCCGCTGCGGGCGAGGGCTTCGGCGGTGAAGCTGCCCACGCCGCCGAGGCCGAAGACGATGACAAAGCTGTTCATCAGGCGCGCCATGCCGGCGTCGCCGGTGAGGCGCGCCATGCGGTCGAAGCGGCGGTGCAGCTTGTAGGTTTCGGTCAGGCGCGGCGCTTCGGCGCCGTGGAGCATCACGCCGGACATGACGTCTCCTCGATGAAGGGTCCGAGCAGGGCTTCCAGGTTGCGGGCGGCGCGCTTGAGCAGCGCGACAGGGTCTTCGCCGCGCAGGGCGGCGACGGCGGCGGCGACGGCGCGCACGACGGCCGGCTCGTTGCGGCGCGGCAGGTCGGGCGGCGATTGATCGGGCGCGTCGGTCTCGATGAGCAGGCGGTCGGCGGGCGTGGCGCGGGCGGCTTCGTGCAGGCGCGGTGCGTGGGCGCGGGCCACCGGGCCGGCGAAGCTGAGGTGCAGGCCGAGCGCGACGTATTCGCGGACCAGCTCGGCGTTGCCGCCGAAGCTGTGCACCATGCCGCCCGCCGCCGGCAGGCCGTCGCGGCGCAGCACGTCAAGGGCGGGGCCGTGGGCGCCGACGATGTGCAGCACCACCGGCAGGTTGCGTTCACGGGCAAAAGCGAGCTGCGCGCGGAAGACCTCGGTCTGGCCGGGCAGCGTGGCCTTGGGCACGAAGTGGCGGTCGAGGCCGGTCTCGCCCACCGCGCGGGCGGGGTTTGCGCCGACAAACGCCGCGGGCAGCGCGTCGAGCGCGGCCTTGCGGGCCGGCGCGTCCAGCTCGGCGGCGACCTGAGGGTGCAGGCCGGCCGTCCACACCATGCCCGGCTCGCGGGCGGCCAGCGTGCGCTGGCCGGCAAACGCCGCGGGCTCGACGCCGGCCAGCACGAAGCCCCCCACCCCGGCGGCCCGGGCGCGGGCCAGCACGGCGGCGCGGTCAGCGTCGAAGGCGGGCGAGTCGAGG
>JAGQJJ010000004.1 GCA_020430675.1 Myxococcales bacterium | reverse complement strand
TCCCGCTTCTGCGCGCGTCGAGTCGCTGCGTGTCATGGCTCGCCTGTCGGGCGAGCGCGCCGATGACGACGCGCGCACGGCCGATTTCTGGCGCCAGGTCTTCCAGGCCGACAAGTCGGACGCCGAGGCGCGCCAGGCGTTGCTGCGCCTGTACGAGCCGCTGGAGAAGTGGAAGGAGCTCGTCGATGTGCTGCGCATCGAAGTCGACGAGATCCCCGACAGCGATGTGGCGGCGAAGCTCGTTGGCCTGCGTCGCCTGGTCAAGCTGACCGACGAGCACCTCAAGCAGGACGTGCTGGTCGTTCAGATCTACGGCCAGATCCTTGAGCTCGACCCGGAGGACGACGAAGCGCTCGACGTCCTGACGGACAAGTACGAGAGCATGCGGCGGTGGCCGGACCTGATCAGCCTGCTCGAGCAGCAGGCCGAACGGGCCGAAGGCCGGCGGCGGACGTCGCTGCGGGTGCGCATCGCCAAGCTCTATCTCGATCGCCTGCGCAATCAGGTCGAGGCGATCAAGGCCTTCGAAGCGGTGTTGGCGGATGACCCCAACAACCGTGACGCGCTCGAAGCGCTCGATCAGATGTACGAGAAGCGGCGCGACTGGGACAACCTGGTCGCCGCGCGGCAGAAGCTGGCCGATCTGGAGGAGGATCCGGACGCGCGGCTGGCCAAGTACAAAGAGCTCGCGACCTACGCCGATCAGAAGATTCGGCGGCCGAACATCACCCAGGCTTTGTGGGAGCAGGTGCGTGAGATCGCGCCTGACGACGTCGACGCGCTGCGCGCGCTGGTCGGCGCCTATGAGGCGGGCAAGGAGTTCGAGGCGCTGGTCACCACGATCGACATCCTGGTCGATCTGATCGACGACGCGGCCGAGCAGGTCGACCTGCTGCAGAAGTCGGGCAGCGTGCTGCAAGACCGCATGGACGACAAGGTCCGCGCGGTGCCGGTCTGGCAGCGGCTGCTGGCGATCGACCCCGAGCACCGCCGCGCTGGCGATTCGCTCAAGAAGGCGCTGATCGAGCTGGGCGATTGGGACGCGCTGACCGAGTTCTTCGCCAGCCGCGATGGCTGGGCCGAGCTGGTGCGCATCCTGGAAGGCCAGGTGGGTGTTCAGGGCGACGACGCGGTCAAGATCGACCTCTTGTTCCGCGCCGCCCGCATCTACGAAGAGCAGCTCGATCAGCAGGACCGCGCGGTGCGCGCCCTGGAGCGTGTGCTGCACACCGAGCCCGAGAACATCGAGGCCGCGCGCGCACTTGCGCCGATCTACGAGCAGCATCAGGACTGGCGCAAGCTGGCCGGGGTCATCGAGGTGCTGCTGGCCTACGAGACCGACGGGCAGGTGCGGCGCAAGTGGATGATGCAGAGCGCCGAGATCGCTGAGAACTCGCTTCGCCAGACCGATCAGGCGTTTGCCTGGGTGCGCCGCGTGATCGAGGAGCACCCCGCGGACGCGGAGGCCCGCGCCGAGTTGCAGCGCCTGGGCGCGCTGACGAACAACTGGCCGACGGTGCATGACGATCTGGCCGCGGCTTTGGCCCGCGTGCCCGACAGCGTCGATCCCGATGTCGATCCGGCGGCGGCGCAGCTTGAGATTCTGCTCTGCCTCGCCGGCATTCTCGACGAGCAGATGGGCGCGCTCGAAGAGTCGCTCGCGCGCTATCACCAGGCGTTGGAGCTGGACCCCGAGAACCGGACGGCGCTCGATGCGGTGGAGGTGCTCTACACCCGCACCGCAAACTGGCATGCGCTGTTGGGCATCGTCGAGCGCAAGCTGGCGCTGGCCGAGGATCTCGACGCACGCAAGGAGCTGTATCGCAAGCAGGGCGCGATCTACGAGGAGCAGCTCGAAGATACGCAGTCGGCGATCGAGCAGTACCGCAACATCATCACCGAAGATGAGGCGGACAAAGATGCGCTGGCGGCGCTGCATCGCTTGTACGAGTCGACCGAGCAGCATCACGAGCTGCACGAGATCCTGACCCGCGAGCTGGAGCTGGCGCTGGGCGAAGAGGACGGCGCGGCCGCGATCGCCCTGAAGATGCAGATCGGTTTGATCGAGCTGCATGCGCTCGGGCAGACGCCGCAGGCGATCGATCACTTCCGCGCCATCCTCGACGAGCACCCCGATCACGTCGAAGCGCGTGAGGCGCTCGAAGCGCTGCTGGAGGACGCGGGCTTCCGCGCCGAGGTGGCGCGCATCTTGGAGCCGATCTACCGCGGCGCCAACGAGTGGGCGGCGCTTGCGCGCGCGTTGGAGATTCAGCTCGAAGAGACCTTCGAGGCGCCGAACCGGGTGGTGCTGCTGGAGCGCATCGGCACTCTGCACGTCGACCGCACCCTCGACCTCGAAGCGGCCTTCGATGCGTTTGCGCGGTTGCTGCGCGAGCAGCCCGACAGCGAGGTGGCGATCGGGCGGCTGGGCGATCTGGCCGAGGCGACCGATCGCTTCGAGCCGCTGGCCGAGCTGATTGAGCAGGTGCTGCCCGACGTGTCGGACGACGCGCTGGCGCACGGCCTGCTGGCGCGGCTGGCCGAGATCTACGAGATGCGGCTCGACAACGTGGGCATGGCGATCGACGCCCACCGCCGCGTCATCGATCTCAACCCCGACGAGCGCGTCTCGATCGAGGCCCTCGACCGCCTCTACACGCGCAGCCAGCAGTGGCCCGAGCTGCTCGCCATCTATCGGCGCAAGCTGGAGATGGCCGAGGAGCCCGACGCGCGCGAGGCGCTGCAGTTCCAGATCGCCAACCTGCTGGAGAGCATGCTGGGCGACGCCCAGGAGGCGATCACCACCTACGGCGAGATTCTGCAGAACACGCCCGAGAACCAGCGCGCGCTGGAGGCGTTGGATCGCCTGTACGGTCAGGAGGGCATGTGGCCCGAATTGGCCGACGCCCTGGAGCGGCGGCTGGCCCTGGCCGACGAGGGCGCGGCGCAGATCGAGCTGCGGGTGCGCCTGGGCACGTTGCACGAGCAGGCGCTCGGCAATCTCGACATGGCGATCGAGACCTACCGTTCGGTGCTGGAGGCCGATCCCGACAACGAGCCGGCGCTGGAGGCGTTGGTCCGTTTGATCGAAGACGTCGATCACCGCGCGGCGGTGGCCGACATTCTGGAGCCGATCTACGAGCGCAAGGACGATTGGCAGGCGCTGATCGGCATCTACGAGATTCAGCGCGAGTTCTCGCTCGATCCGCACCGCAAGGTCGAGCTGCTGCACCGCATCGCGAAGCTGCATCAAGAGCGCGGGGCGGACGCGGAAGAGGCCTTCCGCAGCTATGCGCGGGCGTTGGAGGTGGATCCGGGCGACCAGGAGACCCTGGCGCAGCTGCATCACATCGCCGAGGCGCTGGAGCTGTGGGCCGATCTGGTCGCGGTCTACGAGTCGCTGGTCGACCACGTCGCCGATGGCGCCGTCGCGGCAGCCCTGCACAAGCGCACCGCCGAGGTGCAGCTGCGCCGGCTGCAGGATGTTGAGGGCGCCCGCTATCACTACGAGTCGGCCTGGCAGAGCGATGACACCGACATGGTGGTCATCGCGGCGCTCGAAGAGATCTACCTGCACACCGAGCAGTGGCACGAGCTCATCGGGGTGCTGCTGCGCAAGTGCGAGCTGACGGAGGCGGTCGACGAGAAGAAGGAGCTCTACTTCCGGGTCAGCGCGCTCTACGAAGAGATGGTCGAGGAGCCGGAGCGGGCGGTTGACATCTACCGCACCATCCTGGAGCTCGACGCGGCTGACGGGCGTGCGCTCGATGCGCTGGAACGGCTGTTCTCGGCGCTGGAGCGCTGGGAAGATCTGCTCGAGGTTCTGCAGCGCAAGGCCGAGCTGACCGAAGACATCGAAGCGCGCAAGCAGATCTTCTACAGCATCGGCGCCTCGTATGAGCGCGAGCTGGACGATCTGATGCGGGCGGTCGAGACGTATAACGCCGTCCTCGAATGGGATCCGCGCGATCTGACCGCGTTGCAGTGCCTCGACCAGCTCTACCAGCGGCTCGAGTCATGGGACGACCTGCTCGGCGTGCTCAAGCGGCAGGTCGAGGTGGCCGATGAGACCGAGGTGCAGCTCGCGCTGCGCTTCCGCATCGCCCAGCTCTACGAGGTGCACCTCGAAGACGTGGAGACGGCGATCGAGGGCTACCGCTCGATCCTGGCCGATCAGCCCACGCATGAGCACGCGATCGGCGCCTTGGAGGGCCTGATTCGCCAGGACCGCCTGGCGGCGATGGCGGCGGCGGTGGTCGAGCCGGTGCTGACCCAGGCCGGTGCCTGGGATCGCCTGATCGCGATGTGGGGCGATCTGCTTGAGGTGACGATGGACCTCGAGCGGCGCACCGAGCTGCGGCTGCAGATCGGGCGCGTCTACGAGGACATGCTCGCCGACTCGGAGAACGCCTTCCTCGCGTACGGCGAAGCGTTCCGCGAGGATCCGACCCACGGGCCGACGTTGTCGTCGCTGGAGCGGGTGGCGCGGCTGGCCGAGATGTGGCCGCAGTTTGTCGAGCTGGTCGAGAACCAGCTGCTCAACATCCCCAGCGAGTACGTGGCGCGCGACCTGTATCTGCGGGTCGCTCGTGTGTTCGAAGAGGAGCTGGGCGATACGCTGGCGGCCATCGAGCGCTTCCGTCGCGTGATGGAGATCGATCCCGATCACGAGGGCGCCATCCTCGCTTTGGATCGGCTCTATCAGCGCGCGGGTCAGTGGCCGGAGCTGGCCGACATTCTTCAGCTTCGTGTCGAGCGGGCGGAAGACGTGGCGCGCGTGCCGCTGCTGCTGCGCCTGGGCGCGTTGTACGAGAACGCGCTCGAAGAGGTGCCGCAGGCGATCTCGGCCTACAAGGACGTGCTCGACATCACCGCGCAGGAGCCCGAGGCGGTCGCCAGCCTGGAGCGCCTGTTTGCGGCGGGCCAGGAGCAACCGACGATCGGCGAGGTGCTGGAGCCGATCTACCTCGACAACGAGGACTATCCGAAGCTGCATGACTTGCTGCAGGCGTTGCTGGCCCATCAGGAGCCCGGCTTCGACCGCATGCGGGCGATGCATCGGTTGGCCGAGCTGAGCACCGAGAACCTCAAGGATGTGGGCCGTGCCTTCGAGTGGTACGGCGCCGCCTTCCGCGAGGTACCTGAAGACGAGCATACGCGCCGCGAGGTGGCCCGGCTGGCCGAAGAGACCAACCGCTTTGAGGATCTGGTCGGCATCTATACCGAGGGCCTGAACAATACGCAGGATCTGGAGCTGATGCGGTCGGTGAGCCACGAGATGGCCACCATCTATCGCCGCAAGCTGCAGAACGACGAGATGGCCGAGCAGATGTATCGCTACGTGCTCGACCAGATCGACCCCGCCGATGTTGAGGCCCTGCGTGGTCTCGACGTGCTCTACGAAGAGCAGTCGCGGTGGCAGGAGCTCGTCGACATCCTGCAGCGCGAGCTCGACGCCATCTACGACGAGGTCGAAGTCCTCAAGCTGATGTATCGGCTGGGGCGCATCTATGAGCAGTACCTCGCCGAGCAGGATCTAGCGATCAATCAGTTCCGCGGCATTCTCGATCGCGAGCCCAACCACGAAGACGCGCTGGCGCGCCTCGAACAGATCTACGTGGTGCGCGAGGAGTGGGATCCGCTCTTCGAGATCTACGCGCGGCAGGCGGAGAACGCCGAGCATGACGCGGAGCGCGCGGGCATCCTGGCGGCGCAGGCCAATCTGGCGGCGAACTTCCTCGACCGGCCCGACGACGCCATCGCGTTGTGGAACCAGGTGCTCGATCTGCGCGGGGAAGATGCGCAGGCGTTGATGGCCCTCGAAGCGCTGTACCAGAGCCAGGAGAGCTGGCGGGAACTCGTTGACGTCTGCGAGCGGCAGGTCAACCTGCTGCAGAACGACTCGGCGCGCGAGCTTCAACTGCATGCCAAGCTGGGTCGCGTCTGGGGCGATTACCTGGAGCGCGAGCGCAACGCCCTTGAGAACTGGCACAAGGTGCTGGAGCTCGATCCGGCCAATGAAGAGGCGCTCTGGGCGGTGCGCGACCTGTACGACCGCACGTCGGAGTACGAGCAGCTCGCCAAGACCGACCACCGGCTGCTCGAGCTGCTGGCCGGCGACGACGAGCGGCGCGTCGACCTGCATCGCCAGTTGGGCCGCCTGTACCACCAAGTGCTGGAGAGCCCGGCCGACGCGATCCAGGCGTGGACGCAGCTTCTGGCGCACCAGCCGTACGACCCCGAGGCGATCGACGCCCTTGAGGAGCTGTACAGCGCCAACGAGGACTGGGCGGCGTGCGTCGCCATCCTGGAGCGCAAGGTCGAGATCACCGAGGACGCCTACGAGAAGGTCAGCATCCTCTTCCGCGTGGCCGAGATGTACGAGCAGCAGCTCGGCGAACCTTCGGGGGCGCAGGACGCCTTCCAGAAGGTGCTCGCCGTGCAGCCCTCGCACCTCGACGCCTATCAGGAGCTGGAGCGCCTCTACGAAGAGGGCGAGCAGTACGACAAGCTGGTCGAGCTGCTGCTGTCGCGCCTGCAGGTGACCGACTCGATCCACGAGCAGCTGGAGATCTACCAGCGCACCGCGGTGGTCTTCGAGCAGCGCCTGGGCAATATCGAGAGCGCGTTTGTCGTGCTCAGCCAGGCGTTTGAAGCCAGCCGCGACGACGAGATGTTCGGCGCCGAGCTGGAGCGTCTGGCCGAGGCGGGCGATTATTGGAGCCCGATCATCGACACCTACCAGCGCGTGATCGAAGCGCTGGGCACCACGCCCGAGTCGGTGCCCTTGCGGCTGCGGGTCGCGCGGTGGTGGGATGAGAAGCTCAATCAGGCCCAGCACGCGGCGGTGCACTTCCAGCATGTGCTGGCCATCGAGCCCGACAATGTCGACGCCCTGACCGCGCTCGAACTGCTCCTGGAGCGGTACGAGAACTGGCCCGAGGTGGTCAACATCCTGCGGCGCAAAGTCGAGCTGGTCGCCGACGCCGACGAGGCGAAGGCGAGCTGGGAGAAGATGGCGCGCATTCTGGAGCGCCAGCTTGGCCAGCCCGACGCGGCCATCGACGCCTATCGCCAGGTGTTGATGATCGACGCCTCCGATCTGGAGAGCCTGCAGGCCCTCGAGAATCTGTACACCCTGCGCATGCGGTGGCAGGAGCTGATCGACGTGCTGGTCGGTCAGACGGCGGTGCTGACCGAGCCGCAGGAGATCGTCGACAAGTACCTGCAGGTCGGCGAGCTGTGGGAGACCCGGCTCAACTCGCCCGAGCGGGCCATCGAGGCCTTCCGCCAGGCGTTGAGCGTGGACGACCGCTGCGTCGACGCGATGCGCTCGTTGGAGCGGCTCTACGCGCAGCAGGACATGTGGGTCGATCTGCTCGACGTGCTTGAGCTGATGCTGGCCGTTGTTGGCACGCCCGAGGAGCAGAAGCACATCTATCGGCGCATCGCCGAGATCCAGGAGCACCAGCTCAAGGATCCGTATGCGACGATCGAGGCCTACGGCAAGCTGATGGTGGTCGATCCGCGCGACCTGCAGGCCGTGCAGGCGCTCGATCGGCTCTATCGCGAGGCCGAGCGCTGGGATGATCTGGCCGACGTCTATGCCCATCACCTGGGGGTCATCGACGATCCCGAGACCATCGTGCTCATCCGCGGCGCGCTGGCCGAGATTCGGCGGGGCCCGCTGCAGGATCCGACCGGCGCGATCGAAGCGCTGCGGCCCATCCTCGACATCGACCCGAACCACGTGCAGACGCTGCGCACCCTCGGCGAGCTGTATCGCGAGACCGAGGACTGGCACCCCTGCATCGACGTGCTCAGCCGGCAGGCGCACCTCTCGCACGATCGCGTGGAGCAGTTGCAGCTCCAGTACGAGGTGGGGCGCATCTGGCAGGAGAAGGTCGGCGATCTGGAGCAGGCGGAGACCTGGTTCCGCAGCGCGCTGGAGCATGACCGCAATTACCTGCCGGCCCTCGGCGCCCTCAAGGAGGTCAACGAGGCTCGCGGCGAGTGGGACGCGGCGGTGCAGACGCTGCAGATGATGGAGGCGGCGACCCGCAACTTCGCGGAGAAGAGCGTCTACCTCTTCCAGATCGGCCAGATCTTCGACAAGCAGCTCGATGAGCGGGTGACTGCCATCGACTACTACGAGCAGGCGATGGACATGTCGCCTGAGAACTTTGAGGCCGCTTCACCGCTGGTCGAGGTCTATTGGAAGGATCGCAACTGGCCGCGCGCCGAGCCGTTGCTCGACCTGATGCTGCGCAGTCGTACCGACGCCGACATCCGTGAGCTGCAGGAGCTGAACTACCGCATCGCCTACTGCGCCGAGCAGCTCCACAAGGATGACAAGGCGCTGACGCATTATCGGCAGGCCTACGAGCTGGACAGCACCCACCTGCCGACGCTGCGCGGCATGGGCGACCTGCTGTTCCGCCACGAGGACTGGGACCGCGCGTTCAAGATCTACCAGACCATTCTGGTGCATCACCGCGAGAGTCTGGGCACCGATGACGTGGTGCAGATCTTCCACCAGCAGGGCCTCATCAAGCTCAAGCAGGGCGGCGAGCGGCGCAAGGCGCTCGACTTCTTCCGCAAGGCGCTGGATCTCGATCCGAACAACCTCGACACGTTGCGCGCGGTCATCGAGCTGCACACGCAGCGCGGCGACTGGGAGGACGTGATCCACTACAAGCGGCAGTTGGTCACCCTGCTCGATGACTCGACCGAAAAGTTCCAGGAGCTGGTCTCGGTCGGCGATGTGCTGCACGAGCAGATGCACAACAGCCGGCTGGCGGTTGATGCCTATCATGAGGCGCTCAAGGAGCAGCCCGGCAGCCGCCTGGTGCTCAGCAAGCTGATCGGGCTGCACGAAGAGGCGAGCAACTGGGAGGCGATGGTCGACGTGCTCGGCCAGCTCGCCGATCAGGAGCAGGACGCAGCGCGCAAGGCCAAGTACTGGCGCGGCGTGGCGTTGGTGCAGCGCGACAAGCTCAAGGACCGCTTCATGGCGGTGCGCTCGTTCGACAAGGCCCTCGACGCTGACCCGAAGATGCTGCAGGCGTTCCAGGACATCGACCAGATCCTCACCGAAGATCGGGACTACGAGCGCCAGGACCGCTACTACCGCAAGATGATCAAGCGGGCGATGGAGACCGGTCTCGAAGACGGGCTGGTCTTCTCGCTGGCCAAGAACCTGGGTGAGATCAACCGGTCGCGCCTGCAGAAGTACGGCGAGGCCATCAAGGCCTACAAGATCGCGCTGTCGAAGAAGCCCGAAGACGTCGGCACGCACCAGATCCTGGCGCAGCTCTACGAGCTGGAGGATCAGGCCGACAAGGCGATCGCGCAGCACTACGACCTGCTGAAGCTTTCGCCGACCAACGTCGAGAGCTACCAGCAGTTGCGGCGGCTGTTCATGGAGAGCGGCCGCTACGACGAGGCCTGGTGCGTCTGCCAGGTGCTGGTCTTCATCAACAAGGCCAATCAGGACGAGAAGGTCTTCTTCGAGAAGTACCGCTCGCGTACGCTCAAGCAGGCGCAGCGGCCGCTCGATCAGCGCCACTGGACGTATATCAGCCACCCCGACAAGAGCGTTCTGCTCGACCACCTGTTCGGGCGGCTGTATCAGTACACGCTGCCGCATATGTGCGTGACGCATAAGGATTTGCGGCTGCACAAGCGCAAGAGTCTGATCAGCCCTGACGAGCAGACGCCGTTCAACAACGTCATGCAGTACGTGGCGCAGACCACGCGGCTGATGCGGCCGGAGTGCTACCGCGATCCGGCCAACCGGCCGGGGCTGCGGCCGGTGAACCTGAACCCGCCAGCGCTGCTCGTGGGGCCTGACATCCTCAGCGGCCGCAAGCCGCAGGAGCTGGCCTTCGGGTGCGCCAAGGAGTTCTTCATGTTGAGCCAGCAGAACTTCCTGGCCAACATCGACGAGACCTACGAGCGGCGGAAGGCGCGGCTGGCCGGCACCATCTACACGCTGATGCGGTTGGTGAATCCGGGGGCGCAGGTGCAGTACGACCAGGATCTGCTGGTCGCGCTGCAGGGCAGCATCAACCCGACCGACCTGACCGAGATGGCCAAGATCATCCAGCGCATGAGCGCCGATCCGAAGGTGCATCTCAACATCTCGCACTGGCTCGAGATGGTCGAGCACACCGCCAACCGGCTGGGCATGCTGCTGGCCAACGATCTGCAGTCGGCGGTGCAGGTCATTCGCAACGAGGCGGTGCCCTTCAGCCGGGCGCCGGCGGCCGATCGCATCCGCGAGTTGGTCCTGTACTCGGTGTCGCAAGAGTACTTCGAACTGCGCCGGGCGCTGGGGCTGGCCATCGGTCAGCAGAAGTAGGCCGCGTCGCCGCGGAGGTTGGCGGTGGGCGGTGCCCTCCATGTGGTCGCCGTGCCCATCGGCAACCTCGAAGACATCACGGTGCGGGCCCGGCGGCTGCTTGAGACGGCCGATCGGGTGGCCTGTGAAGACACGCGGCAGACCGGGCGGCTGATCGAGCTGCTCGGGCTGCCGAAGCGTCCCCTCGTCTCACTGCACGATCACAACGAAGCCGACCGCATCCCCGGGCTGCTCGCGGCGATTGAAGCGGGCGAGCAGGTGGCGCTGGTCAGCGACGCGGGCACGCCGACGGTCAGCGATCCCGGCTTCAAGCTGGTGCGGGCGGTGATCGACGCCGGGCTGACCGTGGTGCCGGTGCCCGGGGTCTGCGCCGCGATCACCGCGCTCTGCGCCGCCGGGCTGCCAACGGACCGCTTTCGTTTCATCGGCTTCGTGCCCGCCAAGGGGGCCGCGCTGCGCACCGCGCTGGCCGAGGTCGCCGGCGCGGCCGAGACGCTGATCTTCTATGTCAGCCCGCATGGCCTCGACCGCTTCCTGGCCGCCGCCGCCGAGGTCTTCGGCGTCGATCGGCCGGCGGTCATCGCGCGCGAATTGACCAAAAAATTTGAAGAGTTCCGCCGCGCGACGTTGGGCGAGCTGGTCGAAGATCCCGGCACGGTTCGCGGCGAGTTGGTGGTGCTGGTGGGCGGCGCGCCGGCCGAAGCGGCGCCCGATGCGTCGACGCTGGAGGCGACCGTCGCGTTGTTGCTGCGCGAGGGCTACTCGTCGAGCAAAGCGGCGCGCGAGGCCGCCCGGCGCACCGGCGGCAGCCGCGATGAGGCCTATCGTTTTGCCATCGCTTTGCGCGAGGCCGACGAAAGCGACCCCGCCGACGAGTGACGGATGGCCATCAGCGCCAGCGGGCCGGATCCTGCCGAAAAAAGAGCTGCAGCGCACCGTAAAGGTCGGGCTGGCGGTCGCGCATCCAGCGCGAGCGCTCGAAGAACGCCTCGGTCGCGACGGCAAAGAACTCGGCGACATTGGTCGCGCCGTAGGTGTCGAGGAAACCTTTGCGCCCGGCTTCGGCGGCGCGCACCAGCGCGTCGTAATGGGCGGTCATGACCTGAAACCACGTCTTGTACGCGCGCTCGTCGGGCAGCGGGGGGGTGCCATCGACCACGCCGTCGAGCATGTCCAGCTTGTGGGCGAACTCGTGGTAGACGAGGTTGCGCCCGTCATCGGCGTCGCGTCCACCGGCGCGGGCGCTGCGCCAAGACAGCACCACCGGCCCGCGATAATGGGCGGTGCCCAGCACGGCCTTCGGACGGCTGTCGGCCACGCCGGCTGCGTCAACGCCGCCTCCGGGCAGGCGATAGGCCGCCGGATAGACCACCACGCTCTCGACGTTGGGGTAGTAGTCGTGTGTGTCGCCCAAACCCAGCAGGAGCAGCGCGGCCTGGGCGGCGATCACCACCTTGGCTGACTCATCGAGCACAAAACCGCCCGCGGCCTCCCAGCTCTTCTCGTCGACCAGCACCCGGGCGATCGCCATCAAGCGTGCGCGCTCGTCATCGTCCAGCCGGGGCCACAGCTCGTAATCGCGCGCCAACCACTTCAGCCAGTCGGCCGGCACGGGGGTGGCCAGCAGTCGCCGCCGTCGACGCCGCCGCAGCCAGCTGAAGATCATCGCCCGATCCAGCCACGCTCGTAGGCCCCGTCGGCGGCGAAGTCCTCGGGTGCCATGCGATAGCGCAGGTCGATGAACCGGTTGATCTCATCGGCGCGCACGCACTCGGCCGAGTAGACCCACTCCCAGGCGACCACCGCGATGGCCGAGGGCAGGCCGGGGTAGGGCGTCAGCACCCAGCGGAAGGGGCCCGTGTCATCATCGGGCCGGGCCCGGGCCAGCGCGCGCAGGGCTTCGACGGTCTCGGGTGCGGCGCACGGGTGGTAGAGCAGCGCCACGCCGCCGTGCTCCAGGTTGTGCAAGTAGCGCTGCGGCGGCATGTAGCTGTACTCGCCCCAACGACCCCAGCGCGAGCGGTGCGGCCCGGAGGCTGGCGGGTTCTCGGCGTACTCGATCAGCTCCTCTTCCGGGATATGCGCCGCGCCTGCGCTCTCTTGCCGGCGGCCAGTGCCCAGTTCACACGGGCCCGGCTGCCAGCCGGGCGGGTCGCAGACGACGTCGACCCAGTCCAGATCGGGGGTGCCATCGGGCACATCACCGTCGACATGCCTTGGGCCTTCGTCGGGCTCGGGCGCGGCATCGGGCTCCGGGCCCAGGTCGGCCAGTGGCGCCGCGTCTTGGTTGATCGTCGCGTCGGGTTCGGCATCGAGGGCCGCATCACGGGCGGCATCGACAGGCGGCGCGGCGTCGACGGGCGGCGCGGCGTCGATCGGCAGGGCGGCGTCGGGCGCAGCATCGATCGGCGGCGCCGCATCCACCACTGGCGCGGCGTCCACCGCCGGCGCTGCATCGGGCGTGGCGTCAATGGGGTCGGCCTCGCAAGCCAGCGCCAGCGAGAGGAGGGCAGTGCAGGCGATTCGCTTCATCATCGCCGGCCACCATGCCGTGGCCGCCGGGGTCGGATCAATGCTTCGACGGTCGAGGCCGCGTCACCCGTAGTACTGCTCCAGCGCGTCGACCAGTCGCAGCAGCTCTTCGTCGTCGCCCTCCGGCACGCGCACCATCAGCCGAACGAAGAGATGCCCGCGCTCGCCGCCTTTGAGCGGCATGCCTTTGCCGCGCACGCGCAGCTTCTGGCCGCTCTGGCTGCCCGCCGGCACGCGCAGGTTCAGCGTGGTGCCCTCGGGCGTCGGCACGTCGAAGCGCCCACCGCGCACCGCCTGGGCCACCGTCAGCGGCAGGTCGATCGTCAGGTCATCGCCCTCGCGCACATAGCCCGGCGGGGTGGCGATGCGCACCGTGAGGTACAGATCGCCATGCCCGGCCGCGCCCGATTCACCGCGGCCCTTCAAGCGAATGCGCTGCCCGTCGGCGATGCCCGCCGGCACCGTGATATTGCCGCCCAGATCGGGCACCGCGACCTCTTCGCCTTCGAGCGCATGCCGCAGGCTGACGGTGATCTCGCCCTCGACGTCGCGCCCCTTGGTCGCCACGCGATGCCCGCGCCGGCCGCCGCCGCTGCCGCCGAAGCCGAACAGGCCGCCGAGCAGGTCTTCGAGGTCGCCGAAGCCGCCCAGCCCACCGCTGCCACCGCCGCCGCCAAAGTCGAACGTGAACCCGCCCGGTCCACCGCCGCGGCCGCCGCCGAACTGGCCCGCCCATTTCTTGTAATTGCGCGCGGTGTCGGCGTCGAAGCCCTCGCGCAGCCCGTCGGGGCCGAACTCGTCGTACAGGGCGCGCTTTTTTTCGTCTCCCAGCACCGCGTGGGCGGCGTTGATCTCCTTGAACCGCGCCTCGGCGTTGGCGTCGTCGGGGTTGCGGTCGGGGTGATACTTCTTGGCGAGCTGCCGGTACGCTTTTTTGATGTCGTCGGCGCTCGCGTCCTTCGACACACCGAGCAGGTGATAGAGATCCTTGTCGGCCATTTTGGCGCTCCCTCGAATGCGGACTTCGCCCAGAACCTAACCACGGGGAGCCGGGGCGGCAAGGCGGCTTTACGTCGGCGCTCGGATGGCGTACCAAATCCCGCGCGCGTTGGTGGAGGAAGTTGTGAAGCGGTATCCGGCGTTTGAGTTTCCCGAGTACGTCGATTGGCGGCCCGACCCGGCGGTGCAGGCGGCCTTTTCGGCGAAGGTGACGGCCGACGCGGCGCGCGCGAAGCTGATCGGCGCGCTTGACGATGCGGCGCTGCTCGACCTGTACCGCGGCCTGTGCACCGCGCGGCTGCACGATGTGCAGCTCAAGCGCTGGGTCAAGCAGGGCGTCATCACCAAAGCGTGGCTGGGCAGCGGCGAAGAGGCGGTCACCGTCGGCGGTTGCGCGGCGCTCGGCCCCGATGACGTCTGCGGGCCCATGATCCGCAACGCCGCCGCCCTCATCGAGCGCGGCGTCTCGTTGCGCGCGTGTTTTGCCGCCTACCTTGGCACCACCGACTCGATCACCGGCGGCCGCGACCTGCATATCGGCGATCCGGCGGTCGGGGTCATCCCGCCCATCAGCCATGTCGGCGACCTCGTGCCGGTCATGGCCGGCTGCGCCCTGGCTTTCAAGCTGCGCGGTGAGCCCCGCCTGGCCATCACCTGGGTCGGCGACGGCTCGACCGCCACCGGCGCCTTCCACGAAGGCATGCGCATGGCCGCCAGCGCCGGCGCGCCGCTGATCTGCGTCGTGCAGAACAACCAGGTCGCGCTCGGCACGCGCACCGAGGCCACCTTCCGCGGCCAGTTCGCCGACCTGGGCCCGGCCTACGGCGTGCCGACGCTGACGATGGATGGCAACCACGTCCTCGACTGCTACGCGGCGACGCGCCAGGCCGTCGACCTGTGCCGCGCCGGCCAAGGCCCGGTGCTCATCGTCACCGAGACCTTCCGCATGGGCGGCCACGCCACCCACGACGAGCGCGAAGCGCGCGACCTTTTCGACGCCGACACCTACACCTTCTGGGGCAAGCGCGACCCCATCGGCACCTTCGAGCACTGGCTGATGGCCGAGCGCGGGGTCACGGCGGCGCAGCTCGCCGAGGTCGAGGCCGCCGCCTTGGCGCGCGTTGACGCCGCCGCCGCCGATGCGCTCGCCCGCCGCGAGACCGCCGAACCCGACCCGGCGACCCAGGCCGACGGCGTCTACGCCTGATGGCCAACACCACGGGCCGCCTGTTCTGCGTCACCACCTTTGGCGAGTCCCACGGGCCGGCCTTGGGCGCGGTGATCGATGGCTGCCCGCCCGGCCTGCGGCTCGACCTCGACGCGGTGCAGGTCGACCTCGACCGGCGACGCCCCGGGCAGAGCAAGCTCACCACAACGCGCCGCGAAGCGGACCGCGTGCAGGTGCTCTCGGGCCTGTACGAAGGCCGCACGACCGGTATGCCGCTGACGCTGGTGCTGTTCAACGAAGACGCCCGCTCGGGCGACTACGCGGCGGTGGCCGACCTGTACCGCCCCGGACACGCCGACTTCACCTACGAGGCCCGCTTCGGCCTGCGCGACCCGCGCGGCGGTGGACGGGCCAGCGCCCGCGAGACCGCAGCCCGGGTCGCCGCGGCGGCGGTGGCGCGGCAATGGCTCGCCGAAGCCCATGGGGTCGAGGTCATCGGCTTCGTCGCTTCGGTGGGCACGATCGAGGCCGATGTTGATCCCGGGGTCGTCGACCGAGCGGCGGTCGAAGCGCACCCCACGCGCTGCCCTGATCCGGTCGCCGCCGCAGTCATGGCGGGAGCCATCGAAGCCGCCCGCGCCGACGGAGATACCCTCGGCGGCGTCGTCGGCGCCGTCGCTCGCGGATTGCCCGCCGGCTGGGGCGCCCCGGTCTTCGACAAACTGGACGCCGAGCTGGCCCACGCCTGCCTCTCGCTGCCGGCCTGCAAGGGCTTCGAGATCGGCAGCGGCTTCGCCGGCACCCAGCTGCGCGGCAGCGCGCACAACGACGCCTTCTACGCCACCGAAGGCCGCGTGCGCACCCGCACCAACCGCGCCGGCGGCGTGCTGGGCGGCATCAGCACCGGCGAAGCGATATCGATCCGGTGTGCGTTCAAGCCGGTCTCGACCCACTTCAAGCCGCAAGAGACCGTGAACCGCGCCGGCGAGTCGGTGGTGCTGCAGAACCGTGGTCGCCACGACCCTTGCGTGCTGCCCCGCGCCGTGCCGTTGGTCGAAGCGGCGATGCTGTTGGTGCTGGCCGACCACGCCCTGCGCACCGCCGCGCTGTCGCCCGTCACCTGACGCTCAGAAGGCGCCGCCCAGGTCGAACAGCACGACAAAGGGCGAGCCGCCGTCGCGCAACTCGCGCAGCGCGTCGTCGGCCACGGCCTGCACCCCGGCGCGGGCTTCGAGCGCCACGCCGTCCCGCTGCACGCCGACCGCCACGCCCGCCGAGGGCCGCGGCGCCGCGCGGGCCTGCCAGTCGGGCGCATGGGGCGTGCCAAACTGGCGGCGCAGCAGCGGCGCCGGTTCGTAGGCGTTGCCGCTGAGCGGCACGACGCTCAGGTCGAGCGCCACGAAGCTGTCGCCGATGTACAGGCCAGGCCGCAGCCGCACTTCGGCGTCAAACGCCGCGTAGCGCCCGGCGGGGCCGTCGGCATCGATCGCGCTCAGCCGGGGCAGCAACGACAGGCGCATCGGGCCCAGGCGCAGCAACGTCACCTCGGCCCAGAGCCGCCCGCCCTGGCCGACGACGTCCGGATCGATCAGCAACGGAGTCATGCCCTCGACCATGAGATCGAGCGGGCCGGCGAACAGCATGCCGGGGAAGAGCCGCCGATAGGCTTTGAGGAAGCTCGTCTCAAAGACGGTCACCTGGCCAGCGGCGGCGGCGCGGGGGTCATCTTCGGGCTGCGCGGTCGCGAGGTTCGGGACCGCGAGGGTCACCGTGAGGGCGGCGCAGAAGGCGAGAAGGCGGCGCATGGCGGCCTCCTTTCAGTCGCCCCTCAAATGTGAGCACGCCGCATGCCATTGGCAACTCGGGCCTTGCAGATTGATCGTGTCACAGCGGGGAAACGAGGCCACCTTCCGAATCGAAGGACGACGGCCGGCCCTCAGCGCTACCGTGCAAAAATGCGCATCAAGATCCCTTTGTTCATCGGGCTCTGCGCCGCATTTGTCGGCTGCGGAACATCAGAAGACGAAGCCGCAGACGGCCCCTCGGTCGAGCCGCCGGCGGATTGCTGCGGCCCGCAGGGCGGCGCCGACGCCGGGGCCGAGCCGCCTGGGGGCACCACCACCGTCGGTGGCCAGGCCTCGGGCGAGTGGTGCGGCACCATCAAGATGCAAGGCTCGATCACCGTGCCCGAGGGCGAGACGCTCTCGATCTGCGCCGGATCGGTGGTGCAGAACGCGACGGAAGACCTGGGCACGGCGCTGGTCGTGCGCGGCACGTTGCGGGTCGAAGGCACGCCGCAAGCGCCCGTCCGACTTGGCGCGGGTGTGCCCTGGCGGGGCCTGCGCGTCGCCGGCACCCTCAGCGCCGACGAGATGCTCATCGACAGCGCCGCCGTGGGCCTTGAGACCGGCGCCGGGGCCATCGTCGACGTGCGCAGCAGCCGGATCGCCGATTGCGACACCACGCTGCGCGCCGAATCGGACGTGAACATCGAGCGCACCTTGCTGCTCGACGGCCCGGTCAGCGTCGGCGCCGGCACCTTGCATCTCACCGACCCCGTCGTCGACCTGGGGCACCCCGGGGTCTCGCCCGATTGCATCAGCTTCGGTGGCGGCGGCGCGCACCTTGACCACACGCTCATCACCGGCTGCCACTGCCCGCTGCACATCAACGTCGCCGAGCTGGGCCTCACCGTCGAAGCCTCGGTGCTCGAAGGCGCGGTCGCGGTCATGATCGCGCACGCCCGGGCCACGTTCAGCGGCAACCACATCATCGGCAGCAGCACCGACGTGCTGGACATCGGCGGCGGCATCTCGGCCGATCTGGCGGGCAATTACTACGGCGAAAACGGATTGCAGCTCGACAGCGGGGCGCGCGAGCAGTTCACGGGGGCCGACCAGCCCGCCGCTGGCCCGATCGCCGAGGTCGGCCCGCGGGCGCGATGAGCGTCAAGCGTCTGCCGCGCCGCTGTTTTTGACGGCGCCCGGCGCGGGCGTCAAGCTGCCAGCATGGCCGAAAAACAGACCCTTCACAGCCTCGCGCGCACCGTGCCCGCCGAGACCGTCTTGTTCGAGCAAGGCACCGGTGGCGGCGGCATGGTCATCCTGCTCGCCGGGCGCCTGGGCGTCTACCAGAATGGCTATCGCGTGGGCGAGATCAGCGAGCCCGGCGCCTACGTCGGCGAGGCCTCGGTGCTCACCGGCGCCGAGCGCACCGCGACGGTCAAGACCGAGACCTCATCGACCATCGTACGGCTGTCCGAGAAGCAGGCGCTGGCGTTCCTCAAGAAGAGCGAAGCCGCCGAAGCCAAGGCCGTGCGCAGCATCTCCGAACGCCTTCAGGACGCCAACTCGCGCATGGCCGACAAAGACGAGCGCCTCGTCGCGCAGCGCGAGGCGATGGGCGAGCTGCTCGAAGGCCTGCGCGCGCTCTACCTGCGCCTCGACAGCGTGCGCGGCGCCGAAGACGCGCGCAAGGCCCTGCGCTTGCTGATCAACAAATACGGCACGGGCCGGTTTTCGAAGTCCCGCGTCCAGGTCTGACGACCTTCACCCTGAACAGACTTTTTTTGTCCCGCGACCCCGCGTCCGGTTCACCGCGATTTCACCAGACCGCCATGCATCGGTAACTTGGGAATCGCGAGGAGGACAAAATGCGCGGAAAGTGGATGGCCCTGGCGGTGCTTTGCGCCGCGTTTCTCGCGTCTGCCTGCGATGACGGGGGAGACGCAGCGCTGGCGGACGTCGCCGTGGCGGACGCCCGCCCCGGGGATGGCCCAGCGACCGATGGCCAGGCACCGCCGGCCGACGCGATGGCCGCCGTGGACGCCGCGCCTCGGCATGACGCGGCGCCGAGTGTCGACGCCGTGCCGCGGCTTGATGGTGGGGTCGCCGACGCGGCGCCGACGGTCGACGCCGCGCCAACGGTCGACGCCGAGCCGACCATCGACGCCGAGCCGACCGTCGACGCCGAGCCGACGGTGGACGCTGAGCCGACGGTCGACGCCGAGCCGACCGTCGACGCCGAGCCGACCGTGGACGCCGCGCCGGTCATCGACGCCGAACCGGTCATCGACGCCGAGCCGATCGTGGACGCCGAGCCGATCGTCGACGCCGAGCTGATCATCGACGCCGCGCCCCCGCCGCCGCCCGCGGTGCTGGCCTTCAACGAGATCGCCTGCCGCGGCGACGAGTTCGTCGAGTTCATCGTCACCTCGCCCGGCCTGCTGCTCGGCTGGACCGTCACCGACCGCCCGGCCGACCCGAACCGCGGCGCGCTGCTGCCGATCGGCGAGGTCTTCGAAGGCGACCTGCTCGTCGTCGGCGACCTGCCCTTCGGCGTCGCCTGCGATGACACCCTGACCCTGCTCGACCCCGACCGCCGTGTCATGGCCGAGGTCGAGTTGGGCGAGCCCCATGAAGGCAATACCTGGGGCCGCCTGCCCGATGGCATCGGTGACTTCGTCGACACCTTGCCGACGCCCGGCGCGCCCAACCTGCCGGCGCCGGTGCCCGAGGTGCGGCTCAACGAGGTGGACTGCCATGGTCGCGAGTTCATCGAGGTGATCAACGTCGGCGAGATCCCCGCCGACCTGCGCGGCTGGTTTGTGACCGATGATGTCGAGCAGCCGGATCATGCCTTCCCGCTCGATGGCATCGTGCTCGACCCGGGCGCAATCGACGCCGTGCGGCGGCAGACAGCGGACTCCGATGGCTTCACTTTTGGCATCGCCTGCGGCGCCGACACGATCACGCTGCTCGACCCGACCGGCCGCGCGGTCGACGCCATCGAGGTGGCCGCCCTGCCCGCGGCGTTCTCGTACGGCCGGCTGCCCGATGGCATCGGCGAGTGGCAGGACACCTGGCCCACGCGCCGGGCGCCCAACGCGCCGCCGATCGACCCGGGGGCCGAGCTGTACGATCCCTTCCGCGTCTGGACGATCGAGTTCGAAGCCCCGCAGTCGACGCTCGATGCGCTGGCTGCGCAGCCGCGCACCTACGCGCCGGCGACGATGCAGTTCGAAGGCGGTCCGGCCATGCCGATCGGGCTGCGCCTCAAGGGCCGGGCGGGCAGCTTCCGCACGCTCGATCGCAAGTCGGCGTTCAAGGTCAGCCTCGACTTCAGCGAGCCCGAGGGCCAGATCTTCGGCGTCGATGAGCTGACGCTCAACAACATGGTGCAGGACCGCTCGATGCTGCACGAGTGGCTGGCCTATACCATCTTCCGTGCCATGGGCGTGCCGGCGCCGCGGGTCGGTTATGCCTTCATCCGGCTCAACGGCGATGACTACGGGCTCTACTCCATCATCGAGAGCGTCGAAAATCCGATGCTCGATCGCTGGTTTGCCAATACGCAGCACGTCTACGAGGGCGCCTACGGCCAGGACCTGTTCCCCGACCACGTCAATCAGCTCGACATGGACGAAGGCGATCGCGGCAACCGCGACGACCTGCGCACGCTGGTCGAGTTGATGCAAGCCACCGCGCCCGACCAGTTCTATGAAGGCAGCACCGAGCGCATCGATTGGCCCGAGGTGCTCGCCGCCATGGCCACCGAGATCTATATCGGCCACTGGGATGGCTACGCGCCGACGCGCAACAACTATTACTTCCACTTCGACGATGACTCGGTCCTGCGCCTGATGCCTTGGGGTACCGACCAGACCTTCGACCGGCGACTCGGGCTGCGCGATGGCAATGGCCTCATGCTCGACCGTTGCCGTGCTTCGGTGGCCTGCGGCGCAGCCTATGACCAGACCCTCGTCCGCCTCGTGGCCACGCTCGACGCGCTCGACCTGATCCCGCAGGTCGAGGCCCTCGCCGACTTCCTCCGCCCGTTTGCCGACGCCGACCCGCGCAAGGCCTACGACCTCAATGGCATCAACGCCTCGGTGCAGTCGACCATCCAGTTCCTGCGCGATCGCCGCAATCAGGTCGGGCAGCTCGTCGATTGCCTGACCAGCGAGAACCCCGACCCCGACAATGATGGCTTCATCTGCGACTCGGATTGCCGGCCGGACGATCCGCTCAGCTTCCCCGGCGCGCCCGAGATCTGCGGCGATGGCATCGACCAGGACTGCAACGGCGTGCCCGACGACGCGCCCGAATGCCCCGACTGCGAGCCCCTGGTGGGGCGCGATGGCCGCGAGTACCTCGTCTGCACCACCCCCCGCCCCTGGGCCGCCTCGCGCGACCGCTGCGTCGAACACGGCTCGCAGATGGCCATCGTGGGCGGTCCCGTCGAGTCGGCCTGGCTCTATGGCGAAGCCATGCGCATCCGCAACCAGGACTATTGGCTGGGCCTGAGCGACATCGCGGTCGAGGGTTCGTTTGTCTGGGTTGATGGCACGCCGCTCGACTGGGCGAACTGGAACAACGGCGAGCCGAACAACGCGGGCAACGAAGACTGCGGCCACCTCTGGGCCCGCGACGGCCGCTGGAACGACCTGCCCTGCGATCGCCGGTTGGCGGTGCTCTGCGAGGCGCCCTGCGATCCGACGACCGATCTGGACGGCGACGGCTCGCCCGGCTGCGGCGAAGACTGCGATGACAGCCACCCTGGCCGCTTCCCCGGCAACCCCGACATCTGCAACGACGGCATCGACCAGGACTGCAACGGCGTGGTCGACGACGGCCCCAACTGCGTGCAGTGCCAGAACGTCTTCCTGGGCCAGCACCGCTACGCTGTTTGCAGCTCGGTGCGCACGTATGCCGAAGCGCGCACCGCCTGCCAGGACATGGGGCTCGATCTGGTCGTGCTCGCCGACAACCGCGAGGCGGAGTACGTCGCCGCGCGGGCCCGCGCCCTCGGCGCCGTGCGGTATTGGATCGGCCTGGACGACATCGCCGCCGAGGGCACCTTCGTCTGGGTCGACGGCCAGGAGGTCGCCGCCGACGCGCCCTGGAACGCGGGCGAGCCGAACGACTACCAGATGAACGAAGACTGCGCCCACATCATCGCCGACCGCCCGCAGTGGAACGACATGCCCTGCACCACGCAGTTCGCTTTCATCTGCGAGGAGATCTGCGCGCCTGGCGCCGACGGCGACGCCGATGGCATCGGCCTGTGCGACGGCGACTGTGACGACAACGACCCCAACCTGGGCTATTGCCCGCTGCCCTGATCTGCGGAAAGTACCGTAAGAAAAACTACGTAATATTGCGTGACCCGGCGGTCGGCGGCGCGTTATGAGTACGCATCGCATTTTTTGGGCCATCTGCTGGCCCTTCAAAAACGCCGGGGTGTTTGAGCGAGCGATGCGCATCGGCCCCGCAGTCAGGAGGCCCCGTGTCGCAAGCCGCGCGAGCGTTGTCCCTTCTGCTCCCCGCCCTGGTTGCCGCCTGTGCTGCGCCTGCCGAGGTCGATGCGTGGTTCACCCGGACCGACGCCATCGTGCGCGGCTGGCAGGCCTCCAACGCCGAATTGTACGCCACCGTCGCGCTGGTTGAACCGGGCGACGGCGCCATGTTCTGCACCGGCGCCCTGGTCTCGCCCGATGTGGTGCTGACCGCCGCCCATTGCCTGGCCTGGCCGGGCGCGCCCGAAGGCGTCACGCCCGACGAGGTTGAGATCGCGCTCGGCGCGCTCGACGCCGAGGCCCCGGCCGAACGACGCCCGGTTCGGGCCATCGCGTTGCATCCTGCGCATGGCGCGCCGATCGCCTCCGACGACCCCGCAGGCGTCGGCCGCGCCGACGACCTCGCGGTGCTGGTGCTGGCGGCGCCCGTCGACGTGCAGGCGCCCGCGCCGCTGCTCTCGGAAGCGGAGCTGGCCAGCATGGGCGAAGGCGCGTCGCTGCTGATCGCCGGTTATGGCCTGGTCGACGCGCGCGCCTTCGATGCCGGCCGCTTGTATGTGGGCCAGACCGCGTGGCTGCGGCGCTCGCCCTTCGAACTGCTGGCGGGCGGCGCCGAGCTGGCCGACGTCTGCATGGGCGACTCGGGCGGACCGGCCTACGCCTTCTTCGACGGCGTGCCGCGTCTGGTGGGCGTCACCTCGCGCGGCGCCGACGACTCGGCCGTGCTCTGCGGCGACCGCGGCATCTATACCCTGGCGCCGGCCTATCGCGCCTGGATCGAAGGCGTCATCGCCGAGGCGGGCGCGCGCCCGCTCGTCGAGGCGCCGCCCGCGCAGGCCGATGGGTTGGCCGTCGAGTTGGAGGTCTGGCCCGAGCCGCCGACGCAGGATCCCGACCTGCTCGATGGCCCCGACGGATGCACCTTCACCGCCGATCGCCGCCTTGGGGGGCCCGACGCGCTGCTTCTCGCCGTGTTGCTGCTGGCGGGTGTGCGTCAGCGTCGGTCGCGCACGCAGCGGAAGCCCAGGCGCGACGAGCGCTCGGACCACGAGAAGGCGTAGCGCGACGCCGAGCGCGCCATGCGCAGCGGGTCGAAGTAGCAGCCGCCGCGCGCCGTGCGCAGCCCGCCGAGCCCGCAGGCCGACGCGCTGCTCGCCGCCGGGCCCTCGGCGTAGACGTCCCAGCACCACTCCCAGACATTGCCATGCACGTCGTACAGGCCCCATGGGTTGGGGTGTTTCTCGGCGACGGGGTAGGGGCCCTCGGAGAGCCCGCGGCCAAACCAGGCGTGCTCGGCGACCACCGCCGGGTCGGCCGCGCAGGCGTAGGCGCCCGTGGTGCCCGCCCGCGCGACGGCCTCCCACTCCGCCTCGGTCGGCAGGCGATAGCCGTCGGCGCCCCGCGTCCAGGCGACCTCGGACTCATCGATGGCATAACACGGCGTCAGGCCGGCGACCGTCGAGAGCCGGTTGCAATACAGCAGCGCGTCGAGCCAGCTCACCTCGGTGACCGGGGCCAGATCGTTGACGCGATAGGACGGGTTCTGGCCGATGACGTCGCGATAGAGCCGCTGCGTGACCGGCACCTTGTCGACAAAGAGCGCGCTGATTCGGGCCTCGACCTGCGGACCCTCATTGCTGAAGCGCCCGGCTTCGGCGGGCGGGCTGCCGAGCAGCACCCGCGTGGCCGGCGTCTCGGCGGTGGGCAGAAGCTGCACCGGCTCGGGCGCGGCCGCCGCCTCGTCGAGCGAAGCAAGCAGCGCGGCGGCGGGCGGCAGGGTCATGGTGGCGTCGGCCCGCAGGCGGCCGGCCAGCTCCGCGACCGCTTCATCCTCCTTGTCGCTCACGCGCCCGAACAGCCCGAGGAAGCCGCCATCGGCGTCGGCGATCTGGCGGGCGAGGCGGATCAGGCCGTCGATCGTCGCCGCCGCCC
>JAGQJJ010000049.1 GCA_020430675.1 Myxococcales bacterium | reverse complement strand
GGCGCCGAGGTCGACATCCAGCTCGTCACCGCGTGGCTGCTGTACATGCTCTGGGAGGGTCGCTGGGACACCCGCCGCCGCTGGGATCTCAAGCGCGACGACGGCGGCAAGTATGGCATGGAAGGCATCGACCCCTGGAAGCAGATCATCACGCTCGACTCAGCCGACAAGCTGATTCGGGTGCTCTTCCAGACCTTCGCCCACATCATGGGGCTCAACGGCTATCACCTGCCCGACATGGACGAGATCGCCGATCTGGCGCACCAGCACTATGACAACGCGGCCCGCGGCGGCGAGGGCCATATGGAGGTCGGCAAGCTGATCCAGAACGTGGTGAACAACAAGGTCACCATGACGCTGTCGGTCAAGCCGTTCGGCTGCATGCCTTCGAGCGGCGTCAGCGATGGCGTGCAGGCGCTGGTCACCTCGCTGCACCCCGATGCCATCTTCCTGCCCATCGAGACCAGCGGCGACAGCGCGGTCAACGTGCAGAGCCGCGTGCAGATGATGCTGTTCAAGGCGCGGCGCGTGGCCGAGAAGGAGCTGGAGAAGGCGCTGGCCGATACCGGGCTCGACCTCGAGACGGCGCGCAAGCTGCTCGCGGGCGACAAGCGGCTGCGCAACCCGCTGTTCAAGGCGCCGCATGTGGGCGGCAGCACCGCGGCCGACATGGTGCACGCCGCGGCGGCTCGGATGCGCGGCAATGGCATGACCCGCCGGTTGCGCACGTTGGCCGAGCGCACGCCTGGGCTGAACCGGCTGGCCGCGCGCTTCGCCTGAGCCGCCGCTCGAAGTCCGACCGCCTCCCGATCGCTCCCCCGACCGCGGCGGCGGCGCGGCCCCTTCCGCGCCGCCGCCCATGGCTTCGCAGCCGAGGCGCCGGTTGGCCTGGGTGTTCCGGTTTGCCACGCAGCGCTTCGTGCGGCATTCTGAGGGTCGAGCCGTACGGAGAACGCCGATGCTGCCCGGCCCGCAGCGCTGTATCGACATCCTCATGGTTGAAGACAACCAGGGCGACGCCGAGCTGGCGTCGGAGGCGTTTGCCAACGCCTGCCTCAGCAATCGCCTGAAGGTGGTCGAAGATGGGGAGCAGGCGCTCAATTATCTGCGCCGTCAGCCCCCGTTCGATGAAGCGACGCGGCCCGATCTGGTGCTGCTCGACGTGAACCTGCCCGGGCTGGGCGGGCTCGACGTGCTGCGCATCATCAAGGACGACCAGACGCTCTGTCAGATCCCGGTGGTGATGCTCAGCTCGTCGTCGGCTCGCCGCGACATCGAGCTGGCCTATCAGCGCCATGCCAACTGTTATGTGCAAAAGCCCATGTCATTCGACCGCTATGTCGAGGTCGTGCAGGCCTTGCAGGGCTTCTGGGCGGGCGTGGTCACGCTGCCGACTCATCGGGACTGATCGGCTCGGTGGGCAACGCAAAGTAGACG
This sequence comes from Myxococcales bacterium, assembly GCA_020430675.1. The sequence goes on along the minus strand of JAGQJJ010000049.1, from coordinate 10,974 downwards.
GTGGTGCCTTCGCCGAGGGTCGACTCAAGCCAGATGCGCCCGCCATGGCGCTCGACGATGCGCTTGCAGATCGAAAGCCCGATGCCGGTGCCGGAATAGTCCTCGCGGCTGTGCAGGCGCCGGAAGATCTCGAAGACCTGCTTTTGATACTGCGTGGCGATGCCGATGCCATTATCGGCGACGGCAAAGATCAGCTCGTGGCCGTCGCGGATGGCGCTGATGCGAACCACCGGCGGGGCGCTGCTGCGGTACTTGACCGCGTTGCCGATCAGGTTCTGAAAGAGCTGGACGAGCTGGCTCGGGTTGAAAGGCAGGGTGGGCAGCGGCGCGCGCTCGACTTGGGCTTGGGTCTCGGTGAGCGCGGTGTGCAAGCCGGCGAGCGCCTGTTCGAGCGCGTCGTTGGCGTCGGTGGCGACCAGCGGGGCGGCTTCCGTGTTGAGGCGTGAGAACCGCAGCAGGTCAGAGATGAGCTGGTGCATGCGGCCTGCGCCGTCGACCATATGGCTCAGATAGCGCCGGCCGCGCTCGTCCAGCTCGTCCTGGTAGCGGCTCTCGAGCAGCTTGCCGAAGCCGGTGATCATGCGCAGCGGCTCTTGCAGGTCGTGCGAGGCGACGTAGGCGAACTCCTCCAGGTCGCGATTCGAGCGCTCAAGCGCTGAGGTACGCCGCGCCAGGGTGCTCGCGGTCTCCACTTCGGCGGTCACGTCGGCGTAGGCCACGCCGCCGTGCTGGGCATCGACCGGGAAGACCCGCACCTGCCAGTGGCGCACTTCGCCGCCCGGGGGCGCCGCCGTCGAGTGCCACTCATTCGCCTCACCATGCAGCACGGCGTCGGCGAGGCGCAGCAGGTTCGGGCTGTCGGCGGGCGTGGAGAAGACGTCGGCCAGCGACATGCCCATCGCCGTGTCGTGGTCGAACCGCGAGAGCGCGGCCGCCGCCGGGTTGGCGAGCACCACGCGGAGTTCGTGTTCTTGTTCCGTCCCCTCGACGCGGAAGGCAAACAGGCCGATGGGGGTATTGTCGATCACCTTGGCCTGCAGGCGCGCCTGGGCCTCGGCCTTGAGGCGCGCGGTGACATCCTCGAAGAAGACCGCGGTCAGCCGTTCGCCCAGCGGCGTGCAATGCAGGTCGTAGTGCCGGATCGTCTCGTCCTCATAGTTGGGCACGCTGCGCATCACCGCGGCTTCTTCATCGAGGGCGACGCGCATGATGCAGACGGCGACCTCGATCGCCTCGGGGATGTCGCGCGTGGTCGGGAAGACCTCGCCGATGGTCTTGCCCGTCAACGTGCTCAGCGGCAGGCCCACGATGGCATCGGCCCGCGGGTTGGCGTAGGTGATGACCAGGTCGGTCGGCACCTCGTTGTCGGCGCGATAGACCACCACCCCGTGCGGGCAGCCTTCGAGCAGGCGGGCATGGAAATCGGCGGGCAGAGCGACCATGGCAACCTCCCAGCGCGTACTGCCATGATGCGAGACCCGCGCTGGGATCACCAGTCGATCGGGTTTCCGTCGCGGAAGAAGCCGCCTGCCGGTCCATCCTTGCCGAGCGTCGCCGCCCAGACGATGCCGGCGATGCCCTCGTCGATCTCGCGCTCGGCGTTTGCGCCGCCCATATCGGTGCGCACCCAGCCGGGGCAGACCGCGTTGACCTTCACGCCGGCGCCGGCGAGGTGCTGCAACTGAATGGTGGCCGCGTTCATCGCCGCCTTCGAGATGCGGTAGGCCGGGTAGCCGGGGCCCATATCGGTCAGGGCGCCCATGCCCGACGAGACGTTGACGATGCGCCCGAAGCCGCGGGCCGACATGCCCGGCAGCACGCGCATCGCGGTGCGCCAGGCGCCGATCACGTTGTCGTCGAGCGCTTTGATGAGCTCATCGACGCCGACGCCGGGTTTGAAGGTGCCGGCGTTGTTGATGAGCACGTCGACGCCACCAAAGCGCTGCTCGATGCGGTCGAAGGCCTCGGCCACGCTCTGCGCGTCGCTGACGTCGAGCGCTTCGCCGTGCACATTGAGTCCCTCGGCGCGCAGCGTCTCGGCGGCGGCGTGGGCCGCTTCGGCCGAGCGGGCCGTGAGGATGACGGTGGCGCCCTTCTCGGCGAGGGCGCGCGCGGTGGCAAAGCCAAGGCCACGGCGGGCGCCGGTGATGACGACGATCTGGTCCTTCATGATGCGTTCCTGCGCGGTGATGACGGTCCACGATCGATGATCGCTGGCGGGCCAGGGTTCGATGCGGCAGCACGGCGGCGCTTTTTTCGATCTTTTTTTGCCACGCGCATTCGGTCGCGGGTCGAACCCGGTGAGAAGCGAAGACGATGCTCGGACGCATTCGTCGAGCGGTTCTCGAAGCCATCATCGCCCGTCCGAAGCCATTGGATCACATCCGATCCCTCAGAAGGAGGCATGCCATGTCCATCCGTCTCACCGCGTCCGTCTGCGTCAAAGGCGGCCTCGCCGCGCTTGCGCTGGCCGGTTGCTCCGTCGGCGCCGCCACCGATGGCACCAGCTCGCAGGCCAATACCATCGTCGGCGGCCAGCCCGAGGCCGGCTATGCAGCGGTCGGCGCGCTGATGTGGGAAGGCGAGGCGTTCTGCACCGGCACGCTCGTCGCCCCCAACGCGGTGCTCACCGCCGCCCACTGCCTCGAAGACGTGCGCGCCGACGAGGTGTCCTTCTTCATCGGCGCCGATGCCACCCGCGGCGGCGACGCCGTGCAGGCCACCGCGCTGATCAGCCATCCGCAGTACAACGGCGACGACAATGACATCGGGGTCATCCTGCTGGCCGAGAACGTCGGCGTCGCGCCCATCCCCTACCAGGCCGAGCCGCTCGGGCAGGACACCATCGGGCGCGAGGCGCTGTTTGTCGGCTATGGGGTGACCAGCGCGCAGCGCGACGACGTGGGCATCAAGCGCTCGGTGCGCATCCCCATCTCCGAGATGGACGACTACACGGTGACCTATGGCGTGCGCGGCCGACAGACCTGCTTCGGCGACTCGGGCGGCCCGGCGCTGCTCGAGATCGGCGGCCGCGTGCACGTCATCGGCGTCACCTCGTACGGCGACGAGGACTGTCGCGAGTACGGCGTCAATTTCCGCACCGACCCCTACGCCGACTTCCTGCGGCGCGCCATCGGCGGCGACGCGGCGCCGCCCGCCGAAGAGCCCGACGCGCCGGGCAATGAGCCGGACGAGCCCGACTTCGAGGGCGATGACTGCGAAGCGGCGCTCGACGCCTGCCTTGACGAAGCCGAGCGCGACCGCGACGTCGATGCCTGCTTCGCCGACTTCGATGAGTGCGCCGGTGAAGAAGAGGGCGGCTGGGATCCCGAAGAGCCCGATGATCCCCAGTTCGGCGATGACTGCGAAGACGCGCTCGACGAGTGCCTCGACGGCGCCGAGCGCGAGCGCGACATCGACGCCTGCTTCGATGACTTCGACCTGTGCGTTGACGACGGCGACGGGGGCGGCGGCGGCTGGGGCCACCACGTAGGGCACGGGAATCCGGCCGGCGGCAGCGAAGAGGAATGCGAAGACGCGCTCGACGCCTGCCTCGAAGACGCCCGCTGCGCCGACGAAGAAGACGCCTGCTACGAAGAGGCCGATGCCTGCTTCGCGGCGCTCGAAGAAGAGCAGCCCGAGGAGTGCCCGGGCGCTGGCGACTGGGACGACGACGGCGAGGACTGGTGAGCCCGGCGGTGCTTGACCCGGGCCGGAGCGGAGCCCACCATGGCCCCGTTCCGCCCGGTCTGGCGCCGTCCCGGCCGGGCGAGGAGGTTCTTGCCCGCACCATGGCCCGCCTGTTGCCCTTCCGGCGTCGAACGGCGCCTCCCGCCGACGGCGCGCTCGACGTCGACGCCCTCTACCGGCAGTACGCCGGCATGGTGTTGCGCCGGGCGCGGCGTTTTTTTGCCAACCCGGCCGAGGCGGAAGAGGTCACCCACGAGGTCTTTCTGCGGGTCATCGAGCGCCAGGCGAGCTTTCGCGCCGAAGCGTCCCCCTCGACCTGGCTGTATCGCGTGACGACCAACCTCTGCCTGAACAAACTGCGCGACCGAGGCCGCCGCCAGGCCGCGCTCGACCTGAACGCCGACCTGCCTTGGCTCCTGCCATCGGGGCCGGCCGACCAGGAGACGCTCATGTTCCTCGAACGCTTGTGGCATGAGCTGGACGACGAGGCGCTGAGCATCGGCGTCGCCTACTTCGTCGATGGCATGACCCATGATGAGATCGCCCGTGTTCAGGGCGTCTCGCGGCGCACCATCGGCAATCGCATCGACGACCTGCGCCACCGGGCGCGCACGCTGGCAGGCATCGCGGAATGAACGACGAGTCCCATTTCACCCGCGCCGGGCACCTGTCAGACCTGACCATCGATCGGGTTCTGGCAGGCGAGTTCCGCGGCCCGAGCCCGGTGCAGGCGCACCTCGACAACTGCGCGCTCTGCATGATGCGGCTCGAGACGGCGCGCGCGTTTGATGCGCAGGCCGGCCGCCGCCTGCGCCCGCCGGGTTCGGGTCGCGGCGCGCGCCCCTGGCTCATCGGCGGCGGCCTGCTCGCGCTCGCTGCGGGCGTGATCATCGCCCTGCGCGTTTCGCCCCCGCCGCCCGAGACCGACGAATTCCGCCTGCGCGGCGGCTTTGACCTGCAGGTGGTCGTGCACGACGGCGCCGCCTCGCGCCCCGCGTCCGATGGCAGCACCGTGCACCCCGGCGACCGCCTGCGCTTCGAGATCACCACCCGGGCCGCCGGCCATGTGCTGATCCTGGGCCGCGACAGCCGCGGCGAGGTCTATCTGTGCGCCCCGCAGTCGGGCGGGGGCCACTCGGCCGTCGTTGAAGCCCGCGATGCGGCCTGGGCCCTGCCCGACGCCATGCAGCTCGACGACGTGCTTGGCACCGAGACGCTCATGGCCGTCTTCTGCCCGGCCGACTTCGAATATGAGTCGCTCGCCCGCGCCGTGCGCACCGCTGCTTCGATGGAGACCACCGTCCTGCCCGCCCCCGAGTGCGCGCGCCGCGTCGTGCGCCTGAGCAAGACCGCCCGGCCATGAACTGCCGCGGCCCCCTCGCCCTGCTCGCCGCGCTGGTCCTCGCGCCCGCGGTGGCGCAGGCCGCTGAGCAGACGCGCTTTGCGGTGGTCATCGGCGCCAACCGCGGCGAGCCCGGCGAGGTGTCGCTGCTGTTCGCCGAACGCGACGCCAGCCGCTTCGCCGACGTGCTCAGCCGCTTCGGCGGCGTGCGCGAAGACCGCTTGCTCTTGCTGCGGGGGCGTCGCGCCGACCAGGTCGAGCAAGCGCTCGGGCGGCTGGGCGAGCGCATCGCCGCCGAGACCAAAGCCGGCAACGAGACCGTGGTCTTCGTCTACTACAGCGGCCACGCCGACGCGCAGGCGCTGCACCTTGCCGACACGCGCCTGCCATTGAGCCGCCTGCAAGACGCGATGGCCGCCTCGGGCGCGACGCTCTCGATCCTGGTGGTCGACGCCTGCCGCGTGGGCGAGCTGACCCGCGTCAAAGGCGCGGTGCCGGCCCAGCCGTTCGAGATTCGGGCCGATGACCGCCTGGGCAGCGCGGGCAGCGCCATCATCACCAGCTCGGCCATCGGCGAAGACGCCCAGGAGTCCGATCGGCTCGGCGGCGGCGTCTTCACCCATCACTTCGTCAACGCGCTGCTCGGCGCCGGCGATGACTCCGGCGACCAGCGCGTGACGTTGTCGGAGGCCTACCGCTACGCCTACCGCGAGACGCTGCGCACCACCAGCCGCGCCCCGGTCGTGCAGCACCCGACCTATGCCTTCCGCATCCGCGGCCGCGAAGACCTGGTGGTCACGCGGCTCACCGAGTCGGCCGGCCTGGCCCGCGTGCGGTTGCTGCCCGCCGGCACCTGGCTGCTTTTGCCCGAGTCGCGCGAAGAGGGCAGCGTCGTCGAGCTGTCGACCGAGGGCGCCGCCGAGGTGTTGGTCGAGCCGGGCAGCTACGTGCTGCGGCGTCGGGCCGAGGGCGCGGTCTTCGAGGGCAAGGCGCGGGTGACCGCCGGCGAGACGCGCTTTGTGGCGGCGACCGATCTGGCGCGCATCCCCTACGGCGTCACGGTGCGGCGCGGCGTGGGCGGCGAGCGGCACTCCGCGATCGGCCCGATCGCCGGCGTCGAGGTGGCGGGCCCGGTGCGCGCCGGTCTGGGCATCGAGGCGCTCGCCTACGTCGGCGGCCGCGCCGACTTCGAGGCGCTCGCGGTCGAATTGCGCCTGCGCGCCGGCCGCGCCACCGCCGACAACGCGCAGCTCTCGCTCACCCAGGACCGCATCGGCGTCGACATCACCGCCCTGCGCCTCTTCGACCTGGGCGACCTGGCCCTGGGCTTTGGCCTGCGCCTCGGCGGCGACTTCCTCTGGCAGCGCTTCGACACCACCGGCGAGGCGCCCGATCGCGACGCATTTGTCGGCCGGGTGGGCCCGCTCTTGCGCGTGGAATACGCCCCGCTGGCCTGGCTGAGCCTCACCGCCACCGGTGGCCTCGACGGCAGCCTGCTGCCCGGCGACGAACCCGAGCTGGCCGCCGTGCCTTTCGGCGGCCTCGGCCTGACGGTGTACGTGCCATGAGAACCCTCATCCTTCTCATCACCGCCTTGGCGTTCGGCTGCGGCGACCCGCTCGCCAGCGGCGACTACCCCGGCGAACCGCTGCTCTCGCTCAGCGGCCCGCTGCTCTTCCCGCAAGGCACGCAGGTGCTCAGCGACGGCGTCTGCGCCACCGCGGTCGACGCCTGCATCGACGACGCGCTCGATCGCTGCCCCGACGACGAGTTCAGCTGCCCTGGCCTCGACCGCTGCGAGGCGCGCTTCGATCAGTGCATCGAAGACTATGACTCGGGCCAGGCCGACGACGTGCGCCTGCGCCTGAGCGTCATCTGGTGGCATATCGGCGACTTCGAGGTCACCGTCGAGCAGCAATCGGTCATCACCGGCCAACTGCCCGCGCGCTATCGGTTGACGCTCTATGGCCCGCCCCCGGCCAAGGCCCTGCAGGTGGCCGACGGTGGCCACTTTGCCATCGGCGTGGTGATGGCCTACCACGACTACGACAACGACGGCCGCTACGACCCGTACCCCGAAGCCATCCTGGGTGGCATCGGTGACTTTGTCATCCTGTACACACCCGATGGCATCAACGATGCCTTGTATGGTCGCTGGTCGCCCGGCTACCACCGCGCCCGCTGGTCGCCTGACAACTGCGAGACCGGCGTGCCGGTGCTCGATCCGGTGTCCGCCGACGCCACGTCGCCGCTGCGCTTCGAGGCGCCCGACGAGCTGCTCAAAGCGCTGGTCTCCGACTTCGACTGCGACGCGGGCGGCGAATGGGCCGCCTGCGACGACGCCGACTTCATGGAGCGCTGCGAGGTCGACCCCGAGCACATCGTCTGCCGGCTCTGCGCGGGCGTCGACGACGTGGAGTACGAGGAAGCGCCGCTTCGGCGGTCGGTCAGTTCAGCGGAAACTTCGCCGCCGTCGCGTTGAGCCGATCGGCCAGCGTCAGCGGCGGCCCCTCGGGCAGAACCTCGAACTGCCCGTCGGGGTGATAGATGACATAGGTCGGCAGGCCAGAGCGCCCCAGCGCGTTGAGCGTGTTCCAGAGGCCTTCATCGGCCGTCAGATCGGCCTTGGCGGCCACGATGCCCGACCGTGTCAGCACCGTGCGGATGACATCGGTCTCGATATGGGTCTTCTCGAACACCTTGCAGGTCGCGCACCAGTCGGCGGTGAAATCGACGAAGATCGGCCGATTGCAGGCCAGCGCCGCCGTCTTGAACTCGTCATTGAACCGCGCCCAGCGGATGTGTCCGTCGACCACGCTGGCGCCGAACTGATCACTGCACGCGCCGCCGGTGGCCACGACCACCGTGGTTTCGGCGCGCTGCGCGGGCGCCAGGTGCAACGTCTGCCAGCCCACAGCCACCAGCGCCGCGAGCCCGACGACCTGCGCCACGCGCAGCTTTCCGCCCTGCCAGCCGAGTTGTTCGAGATGGCCCTGCCCCCACAGCACGATGCCCAGCGCCAGCAGGAAAAACAGGTAGCCATTGGCCCCATCGGCGTCGAGCTGGTGCTGCAACGTCGCAAACAGCCAGACCGCGGCGCCGAGCAGGGTGAAGCCGGTCAGCGCCTTGAATGTGGCCATCCAGGGCCCCGGCCGCGGCAGGAAGCGGCGCAGCCCGGGCACGAAGCCGATGGCCAGCACCGGCAGCGCGAGGCCAAAGCCGACCGCCCAGAACAGGCCCAGCGTCTCGTACCACGCCGCCTCGGTCGCCAGCGCCGCCGCCGCCGCGCCGCCGAGGAAGGGCGCCGAGCAGGGCGTCGAGACCAGCGTGATGACCAGCCCGTCGATCAACGATGACAGCGGCCCGCTTGACGAGCGCCCGCCGTGAAAGCCCACGCGCAGTTCGAAGACGCCCAGCGCGTTGAGCCCGAAGACAAAGAGCACGGCGACCAGGAAGGCCACAAAGCCGGGGCTCTGCATCTGCATGCCCCAGCCGAGCGCCTGGCCCGAGGCTCGCAGCCCGACCACCAGCGCCGCGAAGCCGGCAAACGCCAGCCAGGTGCCGCCGAGGTAGGCGAGCGCGTCGCGGCGCATCGCGCTCGCTGGCGCGTCGGCGTGTTCGACCACGCGCGACACCTTGAAGAACAAGACAGGGAAGACGCAGGGCATCACGTTGAGGATGAGCCCGCCAAGCACGCCGAAACCGAGCGCGGTGATGAAGTCCACGGGCGTCCCCTCCGGTCATGGCCGCCGTCGTCAATTCTGACGACTCCGCGTCCGCACGACAACCCGGCGAAGCCCGTCCGATCTTCCCGAACGTCAGCGTGCGCCGACGATGAGGGCCCGCAACACGTCGATCTGCGAGAGCATGCCCGTCAGCGCGAAGCGGTGATCGACCACCGGCAGCGCCCCGTAGCCATGTTCGAGCATCTTGCGCGCCGCCTCTTTGAGCGGCGCGTCGTCGCGCACGGTGCACAGCCCGAGGCTCATGACATCGCGCACCTGAATCGCGTCGGTCAGCAGATAGCGCGCCGCCGACGGGTCGCGGGGATCGATCCAACGCGGCCGGCGCAGATCCCGATCCGACACGATGCCTTGCAAGGCGCCCGCGGCATCGACGACCGGCAAATGCCGCACGGCGCTGTCCTGCATGAGCTTGAAGGTGCTCAGCGCGCCGTCATCCGGCCCGGCGACGAGCACCACCTTCGACATGAAATCCCGGACCATCATGACCGTTCCCTCCACCGGCGCCCTGCGGCTGCAAAGCGCGGACCGCTGGCATCGCCGGTCGCGGGCGCGATTTTTGTTACCGGACGGGAACTTCAGCGGCGATCACCAGCCCACACCGCGGCCGTCAGACCCCGAAAGCAGGCGGCCGACCTCCTGAGCGAGACCCTGCCAGCCCTCGGGCGTGCTCGGCCGCGGCGCCCGGTCGTCGGGCGTCGTCGCCGGTTTGCAGATGGCCATTTGGGAGAAGCGCGGCGCGCCGCTCGGTGGGGCCGGCGCATTTTGGTGGGCGGCGAACGCCGTGCCCGGCGAGGCCCAACGTACACCGGTCGCCGCCGAGGCGCATGGGAAATGATCCGGGAAACCCCCTATGCCGGCGCCGCTTCGATCTGCACGAATGCCCGCAAGGGGAAGTGATCGCTGGCGCGTGCCGCGCGCAGCACCTGCGTCGTCCCGGCGGGCACGAGGCCGCCGCCGCAGCGGATGTAATCGATGCGCCGGTGCGGGTCGCGCACGCTGAAGGTCTCCGAAGCGCCCTCGCCGCAAGCGTCGAAACAGTCGATCAGGCCGTTGAGCACCGCGAGCGTGGCCGATTCGGGTCGGTCGTTCAGATCGCCCAGCAGCAGCACCGGGCCCACCTCTTCGGCCAGCGCGTCGGCGATGAAACGCGCCTGCGCAGTGCGCTCGGCCTCGGCGATGCTCAGATGCGTCGAGTACACCCGGACCGGCACCGGCGCGCGCAGCGTGGCCCGCAGCAGCACGCGCTGCTCGTCGACCTCGCGCGGCAGGTTGATCACCTCGATGTCATCCATCGGCCAGCGTGCCAGCACAGCGATGCCATACCGCCCGCCCTGCGCGTCGGTCAGCGCGCCGGCGAAGACATGCGTCGGCAGGCTCAAATGCGCTGCCAGCACCGCCGCCTGATCAACGCGCTCGCCCATGTTCCAGTGCTCGCCCACCTCTTGCAGCGCGATCAGATCAAACGCACCCGCGGCCGCGATCGCCGTCGCCACGGCGCGCAGGTCGGTCTCGACACCCAGCCGGATGTTGTAGGTCAGCAGCGAAAGCCTCATACACCCTCCGCGCGCGCCTCGGCGTCCATCGGCGCCAGCGGCAGCTCCAACCGAACCGTCGTGCCCTTGCCTGGCGCGCTCTCAAAACGCACGGCGCCATCCTGCGCTTCGATGATCTTGCGCACCATCGCCAGCCCCAGGCCGGTGCCTTGCGGCTTGGTGCTGTAGAACGGCTCAAAGAGCCGCTCCTGCACGTCGGCGGCCACGCCGGGGCCGTCGTCGACCACCGCGATCGTCGCGCAATCGCCCAACGTGCGCACCCGCAGCACGATATGCCCGCCGCGGCCTTCGATGGCCTCGCGCGCGTTGCGCAGCAGGTTCAGCAGCGCCGAGCGAAGCTGGTTCGGATCGACCAGCGCGGGCCGCGCCGCCGGATCGGCGTCGAGCCGCGTCCGCGCCCCCGCCCGCTCCATCTCGCCGCGCACGAACTCCAGCAACTCGGCCGCTGCGTGGTTCAGATCGACCGGCACGCGCTCCGGCCGCGGCAGCCGCGCAAAGCGCAGATACTCTTCGGTGATCTCACGCAACCGCTCGACTTCCTTGATGATGTCGTGCAAAAGGTCGCGCGCGCCGCTCAGGGCTTCGGGGTCATCGACCAGGGCCAGCTCCTCCATCAACAGCTCGGAGTTCAGCCCGATGCTGC
>JAGQJJ010000497.1 GCA_020430675.1 Myxococcales bacterium | reverse complement strand
ACGCCGCCAGCCAGTGGTCTGGGTCGAAGCGCAGCGCGAGGCGGTAGCCCACCTCGGCCAGCTCGGCGGTGTCGGTCGCGCCCTCGACGGCGCGCAGGTCGTAGACGAAGCCGGAGAGGAAGTTGAGGTGCGGGTTGCGCGGATCGGCGTCGAGACCCAGCGCAAACGCACGCCCGGCGGCGTCGAGATCGCCGTCGGCGAGGTGCTCAAGGCCCTCGATCATGAAGGTGCGCGGCCGATCGCGCCCGGCGGCTTCGATCCGCGTCTCGAGCTGTTCGAGCGCCGGCGGCCGCGGCGCGGCGCAGCCGACGAGCGACGCCAGCAACGCGGTGATCAGCGGAGTCGAGGGGGGCCCGAAGATGCACGCGGCCATGAGGTCTCCTGCGGGTGGGTCGGAGCGACAAGACGCGCGGCAGGTGACCGTTGTGGCCTCATGGCGTCCGCGCTGTTCACCAGGCGCGGTTTGGGGCGCCAACCGGAAGCGGCGACGCATCATTTTTGATGAGCGGGGCCGATATCGGGCCGGGACGCGGGCTGAGGTGACCCGTCAGGGTGCGAGATCCGAGGGCAGGAAGGAGTGGCTCTTGTCGCAGTGGCAGGTCGTCAGTATCGACTCGCCCATCAGGCGCGGGGCGGCGATGAACCGGAAACGCCAAGCGCAAAGAATCGACAGGGACCGCCTCGTGCCCGGAAGCCGCGCGCTACGGGCCGTCGTCCGGCGCTTCGGCCGGGGCTTCGAGCCGCAGGCGGGTGGTGTGCAGGCGGTCGCCGCGTTGCACCAGTAGCTCGACTTCGTCGCCGGCGTTGCGCTTCTCCAGCTCGAACATCAGGTCGTCGCTGACGCGCAGGGGTTGGCCGTCCATCGCGAGCAGCACGTCGCCGAGCAGCAGGTGGCCGGTGGGGGCGCGGCGGGTGCCGGTGAGGCCGGCGCGTTCGGCGGCGCTGCCCGGGTCGACGCTCAGCACCAAGAGGCCGGTGAGGCCGAGGCGGGCGGAGAGCGCGTCCTGGGCGACGCGCACGCCGAGGCGCGGGCGCACGAGGCGGCCGTAGCGGATGAGCTGGGGCACCACGCGGTTGACGGTGTCGACCGGCACCGCGAAGCCGATGCCGGCGCTGGCGCCCGACGGGCTCTTGATGGCGGTGTTGACCCCGATGAGCCGGCCGGCGCTGTCGAGCAGCGGGCCGCCCGAGTTGCCGGGGTTGATCGAGGCGTCGGTCTGGATGACCCCGGCGATCTCGCGCCCCGAGAGCGAGCGAATGGTGCGGTCGAGCGCGCTGACGACGCCAACGGTCAGCGAGTGGTCCAGGCCGAACGGGTTGCCGATGGCGAGCACGCGCTGGCCGACCTGCAGGTCATGCGACTGGCCGATGGGGATGGGCGCGAGCGCGCTGCGCGGGGCGTCGATGCGCAGCACGGCCAGGTCCATCTCGGGGGCGAGGCCGACGACGCGGCCGGGCCAGGTGCTCTGGTCTTCGAGCGTCACCCGCACCGCGTCGGCTTCGGCGATCACGTGGAAGTTGGTCACCAGGTGGCCGGCGTCGTCCCAGATGAAGCCGCTGCCGGCGCCGCGGGGGATCTCGGTGGCGTCGAGGCGCGCGAAGTCGCGGTAGACCTCGAGCGTGGTGATCGAGACGACGGCGGGCGAGAGGCGGCGAAAGAGCGCGATGGTCTCCTCTTCGCCGGCCGAGAGCGGCCCCCGCGGCGTCACCGCGCGCGGCTCGAGCGACGGCGCGCGCAGCGCCTGGGCCAGCGCGGTCAGGCCGGCGCCGAGCGCGACGCCGATGACCAGCAACGCGAGCGCCCGCAACTGCGGAGGGCGCGGCACCCGCTCAGCCCTTCATCAAGGTGGCGATGGGCTCAAGCGCGGGGATGCGCGCGCAGATGACCTTGACCGAGACCATGATCGGCACGGCGAGGATCATGCCGATCGGGCCCCACAAGAAGCCCCAGACCAGCATCGAGAGGAAGACGACCAGCGGCGAGACCTTGACCGCGTGGCCGACGTAGCGCGGGTCGAGGATGGCGCCGATGAGGCCGTTGACCGCGCCGAGGCCGATGACCACGCCGGCGATCGTCCACGGGCCGGCCGCGGGGTCGACGAGCGCGACGATGACCGGCGGCAACGAGGCGGCGATGGCGCCGACGGTGGGCACGAAGTTGAGCGGGAAGGCGAGCAGGCCCCAGAACGCGGCGAAGTCGACGCCAAGCGCGGCGAGCACCGCCCAGACGCACAGGCCGGTCAACGCGCTGATCAGCGTCTTGGCGATGAGATAGGCCCGCAGGTCGTGGCCGATGCCCTCCAACGCGGCGAGCAGGGGGTTATGGGGTCCGTAGGCCTCGGCGACCTTCTCGCGGAAGCGTTGGGCCTCGGCGAGCATGAAGCCGCAGAGCAGCAGCATCAGCAAGAACGAGCCGAGCGCGGTGGTGGCGGCGCCCAGGGTGCGCTGGGCCATGCGCGCGCTCTCGTTGAGGATCCGGGGCAGCATGTCCTGCGCGATCTCGCGGCGCAGGCGGTCGACCTGCTCGCCCTCGGCGACCTTGGCCAGCGCGGCGTCGACAAACGCGGTGCTCTGGGCCACGAAGCGCGCCTGGTATTTGGGCAGCGCCTGGCTGACCGGGCCGACGGTGGCGCTGAAGAAGACGACCAGCACCGAGACCGGCAGCATGCCGGCGATGAGCGCGGTCACGATGGCGACCGAGCCCGGCACGCGGCGGCGGGTGAGCGCGTTGACCAGCGGCAGCAAGAGGAACGTCAGCAGCAGCGCCAGCACGACCGGGATGAGGATGCCGCGCAGCCAGACCAGCAGGCAGCCGATCAGGACCAGCGCCAGCAGGCGGGCCGCGAAGTGCACCGCCATGCCCGGCTTGGGACGCAGCGGCGCCGACTCTGGGAGCTCTGGGTCAGCCATGGCGCCCTCAAGGAAGTACCATGCGCCGGGTCGCCGGGTCCAACCTGCTGGCGTTGGCTCGGCGGGGCGGCGTATGGTGACCCGGGAGGTCGAATGCGGCAGGTCGCGGGCCATCGGCAGACGGTCAGCAGGGCACGGCTCTGCCTCGCGTTGTCTTGCCTGATCCTGTCAGTCGGATGTCAGGATGACGTCGAGCCGGCGCTTCCGATCGGGGTGCGCGGGTTGCCGCTCGACGCGCTCTGCGTGGCCCGCGTCGAGGGCGTCGGCGACCGCGAGATCGAGGGCGATTATCTGGCGCATGTCGTCACCTGCGAGAACGGCGCGGCCGACTTCGAGGCGCTCAAGGCCCAGGCGGTCGCGGCGCGCAGCTACCTCTACTACAAGCTGGAGACCAGCGGCTCGATCGGCGACGGGCAGCAGGATCAGGTCTACAGCTGCCGCGCCGAGCCGCGCGACATCCATTACCGGGCGGTCGCCGAGACGGCCGGCGAAGTGTTGATGTACCGCAACACGGTCGTCGCCGCGTTCTACGTGGCCGGAGCCATCCCCTCGACGCCCGATTGCGTGCCGGCGGCTGGCGATCGCGACCCGACGAGCACCGAGCGCTGGGTGACCTATAACCGGGGGCGCTCGGGCGATGATGTCATCCAGACGCCGCTGGGCTGGGTCGACCCACGCAACCTGCGCAACCGGGGCTGCAACTCGCAGAACGGCGCCAATTGCCTGTCGCGGGCGGGCCGCGATTACCGCGACATTCTGCGGTTCTACTACGGCGAAGACATCGGCATCGTGCGCGCGGTGGGGCCCTGCGTGCCCGATCCGGGGCAGCCCGACCAGGGGCCGCAGGTGGACATGGCGGTCGTCGACGCCGAGGTGCCGGCGATGTGCCCGACGGCGGGGGCCGATCGGGCGGCGATCTTCGATGACCTCGCGCCCTGCTTTGCGCGCACCTGCCAGAGCGGCGATTGGTGGACGCCGGTCGACGCGGGCTACGCCGAGCACGCCTGGACGACGGGCACGCTCGACACCGAGGCCGATGACTGCGAGGGCCGCTGGACGGTGACGGTCGATGCGCCGGGCACCTACGCAGTCAGCGTGCATGTGCCGGCCGTCGATGCGCCGCTGAGTCATGGGGCCCGCTATCGCGTGGGCCATGTGGGCGGGGTCGATGAAGTGGTGGTCGACCAATCGGCCGGCGCGGGCTGGCGGTTGCTCGGGCGCTTCGACTTTGCCCCCGAGGGCGACCACTTCGTGGCGCTGGGCGACGCGACGGGCGAGCCCTACGTGCGCGACGGGGTGCGGCTGGTCTTCGACGCGGTGCGCCTCGC
>JAGQJJ010000496.1 GCA_020430675.1 Myxococcales bacterium | reverse complement strand
GTGCCGGTGCCGGTCGACGCCACCCCAGATGCCGCGCCGCCGCCGCTCGACGCCGCGTTCGGGCCCAACGACCCCGCGCACCTCGAAGCGCTGGTCGACGCCTACGAAGCGGGCGAGCTCGACGCCGAGGGCTTCCGCGCCGCGCTGCGTGGCATTGAAGACGACGGCCGGCCCGCGGTGCTGCCGGCGGCAATCGAGCAGACGCGCCTGCTCAAGCCGCGCGCCGAGCCCTATACGCTCGACGGCGAAGCCCGCGTCGCCGTCGGCGCCATTCTGGTGATCGAGGCCGGCGCCATGGTGCAGCTCGCGCCGGGCGCGCATCTCATCATCAACGGTCGACTGTATGCCATCGGCAGCGATGAAGATCCCATCATCATCGCCGGTGATGCGGGCCAGCCCTATGACTCGGTGGCATTGCGCGGCGGCCCCAACGCATTGCACCGCACCCATTTTTCGGGCGGCGACCGCCTTCTGGTCTCAAGCCACCCCACCAACGTGCGCACCCGCATCAGCCGGGCCCGCTTTGATGAGTGGGTCGACGTGGCCATCGATCTGGCCGGCACCGCCAATTTCTCGATTCAAGACAGCGTCTTGGGCATCGATTCGCCCCCGGAGTTCGGCGGCGAGATCATCCGCGCCCGGCGCGCCGCGGCGATCGACATCGAAGGCAACCTGTTCGGCGCGCGCCGGGGCTATCGCGATGCCATCGACCTGCAGGACTGCACCGCTGGTGAACCGTGGCCGCGCGTGAACCACAATGTCTTCCTGGGCGGCGAGGACGATGCCATCGACCTCGATCGCTGCTCGGCGTTTGTCGATGGCAATCACATCCGTGGCTTCCGCCCGCTCGACCTCGATCGCATGCAGCAAGGCATCAATGGTGGTGGCATCACCGGTGACGGCGACATCGACCTCGTCATCACCGACAACCTGATCGAAGGCTGCTACCACGGTATCGGCTTCAAGAACGGCGCCCGACCGGTGCTGATCAACAACACCATCATCGGTGGCAATATCGGGGTCTCGCTCTACCAGAGCGCGGTCGGCAATCCGGCGCCGCACGGGGTCATGATCAACAACGTGCTCGCCGACAACCTCGACTTTGTCACCGGCGCGCCGCAGGACGTCGTGCTCAACGGCCGGTGGTGGCGCAGCTACAACCAGCGCGACGAAGTGCAGGCGACCCTCGACGCCCATGACAACATCTTCGCCAGCGGCGGTGCGGTGCCTGAAGGCGAACGCAATCGCGCCGACGATCCCATGCTCAGGCGCGTCGACGACCTGCCCGTGCCCGGCGAAGGCTCGCCCGCTCGCGATGCGGGCGACCCGGCGCCTTATGCCGGGCCCGCGCCGATCGAGACGGTGATCGAGATGCTGTCGACCGACTTCGCCGGCCATCCGCGGCACCGCGAGGGCGATGGCTTCCCCGGCATCGACCTGGGCGCCATCGAGGCGCCTTGAGCGTCGTCAGGTCGGGGCAAAGACCGCCAACGCCCGGGCGATGCGGCGGGCGCAATCGAGGATCGGCTCGGGCGAGCGCAGCAGGTCATTGCGCACCTCAAGCTCCATGAACGGCACCGCGCTGCTGCGCCCGTGGCGCATGATCGAGTAGACAAACGCCCCGCCCTTGCCGGTGTATGGCTCGTTGAGCGCCGTGGCGAAGCCCTCGTCATGCAGGGCCGCGCCGAGCGTCTCGGCCTCGGCGGCGTATTCGTCGAACAGCACGCCGACCTCCATCAAGCGCCGCTTGCCGAAGAACTCCGGCGTGAAGCTGTGCATCGAGACCAGGTGCGCCGTCCCGTGGGCCAGCCGCTGCCGGATCGTCGTCTCGACCGCGCGGTGGTAGGGCCCGTGCAGTCGCTCGATGCGCCGCTTGACCTCGGTGGGCGCCAGGTGCTGATTGAAAGAGACCGGCTGCGCGCCGCATTTTTCGACGATGAGCGTCGACGAGTCGAGCGGGCGGTTCGGGTCGATGATCAGGCGGCTGAAGTCGCTCAGCACCGCACAGCTTCCGGTCAGCTCGACCAGCGCTTCGGTCAACGCCGCCGCGCCGATGTCCCAGCCCCAGTGATCTTCGAGCAGCACCCGGTCTTCCGGCGTGGCGGTGACACCATCGAGGCGGTTGCTGGCGTGCTCGCAGGTGAAGATGAAAGGCCCGGTCGCGGTGGACGGGTCGCCGATGACGCGGAACGGAGGGACGTGCATTCGGTGAAGATAGCGCATTCGCTTCGCGCTGCCACTCCTGTACGGTAGGCCCACACGCGGACGAATCAGCCAGGAGAGCGGCATGGGCGTGCAGATCGAGAGCCTCAAAGCAGGCGACGGCAAGACCTTCCCCAAGAAGGGCCAGACGGTGCTCGTTCACTACGACGGTCGGCTGACCGACGGCACCCTGTTCGACAGCTCGCGCCGCCGCGGCCGCCCGTTCCGCTTTGCGTTGGGCATGGGCCAGGTCATCCGCGGCTGGGATGAGGGGGTCGCCAAGCTCTCAAAGGGCGAGCAGGCGCGGCTGACCATCTCGTCCGATTTTGGCTATGGCGACGCCGGCTATCCCGGGGTCATCCCGCCCAAAGCGACGCTGGTCTTCGAGGTCGAGCTGGTCGACATCGAGTAGCCGGGGGCGGCGGAATCCCGCATCCACGCATCCCGGGCGCCGTGCTAGATTGCGCGCCATGATGCACCCGACCCGCCCCGCCGTCCGTCTCGCCACGCTGTGCGGCTGCCTGCTCGCCGCGTGTCTGGCGCCCCGCGCTGCACGCGCTCAGAAACAACCCACCGTCGTCGTCTACGCCCTCGAAGCCGACGCGGCGCTCAAAGCGGCCGCCGAGTCGGCGACCGAGCACCTGATCGCCGCGCTCGGCCGCAAGGTCGGCGCCGCGGTGCACGGCCAGCGCGAGCTGCAGGCCATGGCGAAGTTTGCCGCCGAGCGCGGCGCGGTGGCGTGCCGCGAAGACCCGGCCTTTCTCGACCGCCTCGATCGGCTGACCAACCCCGCCTTCACGCTGACCGGCAAGCTGGCGAAGCTCGACGGGCGCCTGCTGGCGACGCTGAAGCTGATCGACGCCTCGCGCTCGACGGTGGTGCGGGCCGGCTCGATCGAGATCGACAACCCCAAGGAGCTCAACGCGCGGCTCGCCGAGGCGGCGATCGCGCTGGTCGATCCGACGGCCTCGGGCCACCCCGAGGCGCCGCGACCGATCGCCGGCGCGCGCGTCGCGGTGCTTGAGCTGCGCACCCACGAAGCTGAGGGCGTGCCCGCCGCCGATCTGGTCGCCGAGGCGTTGCGCTCGGCCGGGGCGCAGGTGATCACCCGCGATGAGGTGAAGGCGCTGATCGGCAACCTGGCCGCCCTGCACGCGCTGCGCGGCTCCGACGAGACGCGGCGCCTCGCGCAGCTCGGCGGGCAGCTCGACGCCGATCTGCTGGTGACCGGCAGCGTCGGCCGCCTGGGCGAGATGGGCTATGTGCACCTCAAGCTGGTGGACGCCAAGGAGACCAGGATCGCCAACCGCGCCTCGATCTCGTTCGCCGGCGACCCGTCGCTGCTGCCGGCCGCCCTGCGCACCGCCGCGCGCCAACTGTTTGAGCTGCCGCCCGGCGAACCCGGCCGCCTGCGCGTGCTGGCCAACGTGAAAGATGGCCGGCTTCGCGTGGGTGGCGATCCGCGTCCCTACCCGCTGCTGCCCGATGAGACGGTGCTGGTGCTGCCGCCGGGCAAACATCAGCTCTCGTTGAGCGCCGATGGCTACGCGGCGGCGCAGACCGAGGTTTTTGTCGAGTCGGATCACGAGAACAGCGTGCGGCTCAACTTGAACCAGGAGACTCGCCTGGGCGGCTTGAGCCCGATGGCGCTGGCCGCGGCGATGGCCAGCATGCCGCCGCCGGTGCCGCTGCCCGCGGGCGCTGCGCCGGGGCTGCCGATGGGGCCCGGTCTCGTGCTCGGCGCGCTCTCGCTGACGCCGTTTCCGTCCGGCCCGAGTCTCGCCCGGGGCGGCGCGACCACATCCACGGCGCCCTTGGCCGCTTCACCGGTCGTGAAGGTGCTCGACCGCAACGGCCGGGTGATCGACGACTCGAGTCGCCCCGAAGCGCCTGCCGGCGAGCGGCCTCAGGCCGACGCGCCCGACCGGCCGACGCGACCGCAGGCCAAGGATCCGGCGCTGAACCCCGACCCGCAACGCATCGAAGCGTCAAGCGACGGCGGCGGCGGCATCGACGTCTGGTTCTGGATCTCGGCGGCG
>JAGQJJ010000495.1 GCA_020430675.1 Myxococcales bacterium | reverse complement strand
CAGCCGCCGCGCGACCGCGGGCGTGAAGTCGCGCACGTCGCGCCGGTAGCGCGCGGCGGTCTCCAGCAGCTTCAGGCGCGCCAGCGGCAGGATGTCATCGGGCCGCTCGCGCAGCGGCGGGATCTCGATCTCGACCACCGCCAGCCGATAGCGCAAGTCAGCGCGGAAGCGCCCGGCGGCGACTTCCGCGCGCAGGTCGCGGTGCGACGCGGCCAATACGCGCACATCGATCTCGCGCTCGCGGTTCTCGCCCACCCGACGCACCGTGCGCTCTTGCAGCACGCGCAGCAGCCGCACCTGCAGCGCCGCCGGCACGTCGCCGATCTCATCGAGCAGCAACGTGCCGCCCTGCGCGGCTTCGAACAGCCCCGCGCGGTCCGCCGCGGCCCCCGAGAACGCGCCGCGCACATGGCCGAACAGCTCGCTCTCGAGCAGCGACTCGGGCAGCGCGCCGCAGTTGATCGCCACAAAAGGCCCGGCGGCGCGCGCCGAGACGTCGTGAATGAAGCGCGCGACGCGCTCCTTGCCTACACCGCTCTCACCTTGCAGCAGCACCGTGCTGTCGACCTGGGCCACGCGCCGGCACAGGTCGAGCACGCGCCGCATCGCCCGGCTGCGCGCCACCAGCCCCTCGGCTTCGAGCGCGTCACCATCCGGCCCGAGCGCGCGCTTGCGGGCGCGCAGCGTCTTCTCCAGCCCGCGCACCGTGTCGCGCAGGCTGCGCAACGAGGCGTCGAGGCAGTCCTTCTCGTAGAAGCGCCGATGCGGCGCGATCGCCTCACCCCATTGCGCCTCGGTGCGCGCGCGCATGCGGCAGACCGCGTCGCCGCAGCCAGCGCAGCTCTCTTCGAGGGCATAGACCGGCTCGCCGGCACCCGGCTCAGCCACCCGCTCGCGAAGCCGCAGAGCGACCAGCACACCGGCGCCTCGGCGCGGCCCAGGTGCAGCACATGCTGCTCGGCTTCGTACGAGTCGCGCCACAGCGCCGCGGCCACGCAGTCGCCTGGCGGCTCGTCGATGGGTTCGAAGCGCACGAGGCCCTGCAAGCGATGGATGCGCCCACCCGCGATGCGCCACTCGCGCTCATCGGCCCAGGCCAGCCGATCGCGCAGCGCCTCGGCGGCGCGCCAGCCGTGCGAGTAGCCGAGCCGCGTCAGCAGGCCGCGGGCCACGTCTTCGCCAAAGGTCTCGATGAGCTGCTTGCGCAGCAGGCCCAGCGCGACCGCGTCGAGCAGCAGCGCGCGCTCGCCGCCGAAGTGGATGAGGCCGCCCTCGGGATCGAAGTTGAGCAGGTCGTCCAGGCGAAGATCGGTGGCGTGCATATCGTCCGTCTATCAAAATGAGACACTTCGCTCAATCTGATTGCCTCAAAATGATTGCCCCAGCGCGAAAGGCCCCGGCATCCTTGGCCTCGATGATTGGCCCACGCCATGCAATCTCGCTGACCCGCAACCCCTGACCCGGAGGTGGATCATGTGGACGATTCGCAAAGCCGATGCCCGTGGCGTGGCCGAGCACGGTTGGCTCAGCTCGCGGCATACCTTCTCGTTCGCCGACTACTACGACCCGCGCTTCACCGGCTTTCGCGACCTGCTCGTCATCAACGAAGACCGCGTCGCGCCCGGCCGCGGCTTCGGCACGCATGGGCACCGCGACATGGAGATCGTCTCGTACGTGCTCGAAGGCGCGCTCGAGCACGCCGACAGCATGGGCAACGGCTCGCTGATCGTGCCCGGCGAGGTGCAGCGAATGACCGCCGGCACCGGCGTGCGGCACAGCGAGTACAACCACAGCAAGCAGACGCCGGTGCACTTCCTGCAAATCTGGATTCGCCCCGAGGCGCGCAACCTGACGCCGGGCTACGAGCAAAAGGCCTTTGCCGCCGACGAGAAGCGCGGCCGCTTCCGCCTCATCGCCTCGCGCGACGGCCGCGAGGGCTCGGTGACGGTGCATCAGGACGTCAGCGTCTACGCCGCGCTGCTCGACCCCGGCGTCGAGACCGCCTTCGCCCGCGGTGAAGGCCGCCATCTGTGGCTGCAAATCGCCCGCGGCGCCGTCGAGGTCAACGGCCAGCGCCTCGACCCCGGCGACGGCCTCGCCACCGACGACGCCGACCTCAAGCTGCGCGGCCTCGATCCCGCCGAGGTGCTGCTCTTCGACCTGGCCTGAGCCCCGAAGGCCTCTTCGCCTGACCGCGCGCCCACCGGCCATTCTGACGTAGACTGCGCGCGATGATCGCCCGCCGCCTCGCCCTCCTGCTCGTGCTGCTCGCGTCCGTCTGCGCCCACGCGGCGCGGGTGGTCGACGCGCGCCTCGAAGGCATGCCCGCCGAGAGCCGCTTCGAAGCCGAGCGCGTGCTGGCCGGGCTCATCGGCGGCCCCGACGACGCGACGGCCATCGCTGCCGCCATCCGCGGGCTGGAGGGGCTGCACGGCATCGGCAGCCTGCGCCTGCGCACCGAGCCGCAGGGGCCGGGCGTGGCGCTGATCTTCACCCACGACGGCCGGCCGCGCCGCGTCGCCGACGTGCGCTTTGTGATCGACGGCCGCACGCTCGACCCCGCGGCGAGCTGGCGCACCCTGCGCCGCGTTCAGGCCGGCGCGCCCGAGGGCTTGTTTCTCGCCTCGGGCGAGCGGCATCACCCCGCCCTGCAAACCCTCGATCAAGCGGCAATCGAAGCCTGGTACCAGGACTCGGGCCACCGCGACGCGCACGTCGAGCTGACCGCCCTCGAAGCGGACGACCTGGTGACGATCGAAGTGCGCGTCGACCGCGGCCCACTGTACCGCGTCGAGAAAGTCGAGATACGGGGCATCGCCGGCGGGGTGCCCGAGCTGCAGACCCAGGCCGGCGAGCGGCTGTCGCAGCGCGCGCTCAACGCCGATCGCGCCACGCTGGCCCGCGGGCAATGCCGCGCCGGCCACCCGCGGGCGACGGTCGCCGTCGAGACCCACGCCGCCGCCGCCGCCGACACCAAAGCGCGCCCGGTGCGCGTCGTATTTGCCGTCGAGCCCGGCCCCTTCGTGCGCACCGGCCGCGTGCAGATCACCGGCCGCTTCGTGCCCTATGACCTGCTGACCACGCTGCCGCTGCGCGAGGGCGCGCCTTATTGCCCCGACGCGCTCGACGCCGCCCGCGCCCAGCTCGCCCGCTATCTGGCCGACCGCGGCGTGCCCGACCCACGCATCGCGGTGCATTCGCGCACGCGCCTGCTGCCCGACGGCCAGCGCATCGAGAACGTGACCTTCGACGTGCGCGCCCTGGCCGACGCCCGCGTCGAGCGCATCTGGTTCAGCGGCAACCGCGTGACCCGCGAAGACGTGCTGCGCCAGATGTGCGCGCTGCACGAGGGCGAGCTGTACCGCCAGGGCGCGGTCGACTCGACGGTACAGGCGCTGCGGCGCAGCGGGCTCTTCCGCGAGGTCGTCGCCATGGTCTTCGAGGGCAGCGCGCCCGACCGGGCCTTCGTGACGTTCCGCGTCGTCGAGCGCGAGGCGCTGAGCTTCGACGTGCTCGAAGCGCGGCTCATCCTGCGCAACGTCGACCTGGGCGCCTGGCCCGACGACTTCGCCGCCTTCGAGCAGGGCCGCGCCTTTCGCGGCGCCGGGCAGCGCCTCGATCTGGTCGGCCAGCCCGACTTGCAGGCCATCGACTGGCGCGATGACTTCGTGGCGCGGCATTTCATCGCCCGCGCCGCCTTCAGCCGGGCCACCGCCAGCACGCCGGGCTTCGAGTCGCAGACGCTGACCCTGACCGCGGGCCTGGGCGTCAAGGGCCTCGAAGGCGGCGCCTCGGCGCTGATCTTCGGCGAGCTGGAGTGGGCCTCGGTCGACCGCAAGGCCGACCTGCCGGTGCTCGACGGCGACCGCCTGACCGGCGCCGGCGGCCTGGAGATGCGCGCCGACCTCACGCGGCGCGACGACGAGCGCGTGCAGTACCTGGGCCTCGAGCTGAGCGTCGCCAGCCGCACCGGCGAAGCGCTGGCCGGCGAAGCGCTGGGCTGGGTCGACGGCACCGCCTTCCTGCGGGTGCATGTGCCGGTCTGGGCGACCGAGCGCGGCCAGCACTTCGTCCTGCGCCTCAGCGTGCGCCCGCGCGCCGTGTGGGTCTTCGACGGCGACGACGCCGCCTTGCCGCCGCACCGGCGCCTTTTCCCCACCGCCCGCGGCTACGGCGGCACCTCGGTCGGCCTGCCCTTCGACGTCGACGGCGACGCCCAGCGCCTCGGCGGCCGCTTCGCCGCCGACGCCAG
>JAGQJJ010000494.1 GCA_020430675.1 Myxococcales bacterium | reverse complement strand
GTCGGCGTCGAAGAACGAAGCGCTCTGGGTATGCCGCCTGCGCGTGGGCTCAAGGCCCGCTTCGGCGGTGATGTCGGCGAAGTGGCCGCCACCGTCGTTGCGCAGCAGCCACGCCGGCCAGCTATCGAGCGCGTTGTAGAAAGGCGTGGGCATGCGATCGCCGTTGTAGGCGCCGCGGTATTGCGGGGCGAAGACGTCGAGGTCACCGTCGCGGTCGATGTCGCCGACCGTCAGCACCCGCATGCCCTGGATTTCATCGCCGGGCGCAAACACGATGACCGGCGCGTCGGGGAACGCGCCGCCGGGCGCCCCGCGGTACAACGCGAGCACGGTGCGCCCGTCGCGCTGCCCGGTCGCGAGCAGATCGGTGTGGCCATCATTGTCGAAGTCGGCGGCCACGGCGATGGCCGATTTGGGCAGCAGCTGCGCCGCCAGCGGGGCCCGCTCGAACCGGCCGCCGCGGAAGACATAGCGCGCGTCTGCCAGCGGCACGAGCAGCTCGGGCGCGCCGTCGCCGTCCAGGTCGGTGACCAGCAGCGATTGCGGACGATGGGCACCGAGCGGCAGGCGTTGCGCCAGCGTGAAGGTCGGTGGCTCGGCCTGGCCGACCGCGTCGACGCTGGCGACCTCGATGGTCTTGGGCGCAAACCGGCGGCCGTTGGGGTCGTCCTCGGTGGGCGCGTCGACCTCGGTCCAGGTGACGTCGAACCCCAGCTTGAGGCGCCAGCGGATGCCGTCGCGAATGACCTGCAACTCGGCTCTGATTTGTGAGCGCGCCGGTCCACCGGTGCCGGGTTCGAACCGGGCGTGATGCCACTCGGTCGCCACCAGACGGGTGTCGGCGGCGGCCTGTTCGTCGAGCCATGACAGCCAGTCATTGCGATCGAGCGCGTGCCGACCGCGGGCGACGCGGCGGATCAGGCCCGAGCCGATCGGCGTGGGCGGGCCCAGATCGGGCAGCACGATCTGCTCAAACGGAAACGCCGCCAGCACTGGCCGCGGATCGGGCGCGCTGCGCAGAAAGTCCCACAGCTCGACAAAGATCCGCTCGTGCGCCTGCGCCGCGACCTCATCGCGCCAGACGGTGCGGTCGAGCGCGTCGCGCTGTTCGAAGTGGGCACGCACCGCGCTCGGCGGCGCGGCAAGCGGCGGAGCGGGGGAGACCGGTACCGGGGAGGTGCGCGTGGGCGGTGCGGGGGGCAGGGTCGGCGGCGCGGCGGGCAAGTCGCCCTTGGGTTTCATCAGGCCGGTCGGGCGCGCGGGCTCGGGCGCGTCGCAGCCGCTCACAAGCAGGGCCGCGCCCGCGAGCAGCCCCCAGATTTTCTTTTGCATGCACAGAGTTTCGGCCTCGGTCGCCACGCCTGTCAACCGGTGGCCCGTTGACGCGAAGGCGCGGCCGGGCTAACACCGACGAGGCGGGGCTCAACGCTCGCCGCTCCTCAGCCGGCGCGCCGCTCAACGCGGAGAAAAGCATGCCGCCACGCCTGCTCCGCGACCCTGCGCTCGGCCACCTGACCGGCAAGGGTCTCCGCTACGAGGGTTGGTATGCGCGGGTGACCGACCCGGTTCAGGGCGAGAGCTTCGCGCTGATTCACGGGGTGATGGACCCCGTGAATGGTGCCCGCGTGGGCTGGGTGATCGCGTTGTCGGGTCGCGATGCGCGCCGCGTCTTTCAAGCGTTTCCGGCCCATCAGGTCGCCGCGCCGCGCGATGAGGCGTGGGTCCGCATCGGTCCCTGCCACTTTGCCCCGACGCGCGTCGAAGGCGCGCTCGGCGGCAGCGCCGAGCGCTGCGACTGGCGGCTGGATCTTGCCCCCCGCGTCGTGTCCGGCGCGCGCCTCGCTGACTCACCGATGAGCTACGCGCTCCTCGTGCCGGGTCTCGAGACCGCCTGGCATCCGCTGGCGCTCGACGCCGCGGCCACAGGTGTTGTTACTTTTGCTGACCGAGCTGTGATGTTTGCCAACGCGCCGGCCTATACCGAGAAGGTCTGGGGCACCGCGTTCCCGCGCCGCTGGTATTGGATGCAGGCCAACGCCTTCGACCGGCCAGGCGCCTCGCTCTGCCTGTCGGGCGGCCTCGTGCCGGTACCGGGCCTCGACCTGGCGGTGCGCGCCGGCATGATCCTCTGGCATGACGGCACGCGGCTGCACCGCTTCGCCAGCCATGTGGGCGCCACGATCCGCGATGAGGTGGCCCCCGGCCGCTGGCGGCTCGACGCCCGCCGACCGCGCCTGCGCCTGCAGGTCGAGGCCGATTGCCCGCCCGAGGCGCTGGTTCCGCTCGAGTCGCCCACGCCCGACGGCCTGCACCGTATCGCCCATGAGTCGCTGGCCGGCACGGTGCGCGTGCGGCTTTGGCACCGTCCGCACCCGCTGGTCCGGTGGACGCTGCTGCACGAAGCTCGCTCGCAATGGGCCGGCGTCGAGTGGGGTGGGCGATGAGGCGGCGATTGCCGCTGGACCGGGCGCGCGGGTATGGTGTTGCCGGCCTGGAGGCTGCTGCATGAGTCGCTACGGCGATCCCGACATCCTGCCGATCGACACGCTGCACGGCATCTTCGAGCCGCCGGGCCCGACCGAGCGCCTCGCCCACGCCCGCACCGCCGGCCGCGCCCTGCACGAGCGCTTGATGGCCGCGCCGCCGGTGCGCTTCTACGGCTCGTTCGACCTGATCCGCGTGCCGTATCCGGTGAAGTATGGCCTGCGCGACGCCAGCACGGTGCGCACGCCGCTGATGCACATCCTCAACCGCATGTTTGTGGTGCAGTTCGACGGACTCGACGGCGTGCGCACGCTGCTCGTGTCGCCGTCAGACCACGTCGCCAACCGCGAGACGCCGTTTTTCAAGCGCCTCGGCGCCCGCGCCGCCTGGCTGGGCGCGTTCGGCGAACGGCAGTTGGCGCCGGTGATCGACACCGTGGACGGCGTGCTCGACAAGCTGGACCTCTCGCCCGACCGCGTCGATTTTTTGACGTATGACCACCTGCACACCCAAGACGTGCGGCGCTGGCTGGGCCCGGGCGGCCTTTTCCCCCGCGCGAAGCTGCTGGTCACGCGCCAGGAGTGGCTGTCGGCGCACGCGCTGCTGCCGACGCAGGCCGACTGGTATTGCCCCGACGGCCTCGCTGGCATCCCCGCCGACCGCGTGGTGCTGCTCGACCACGATGTGCTGCTCGGCGACTCGGTGGCGCTGCTGCGCACGCCGGGCCATACCGAGGGCAACCATTCGATCGCGGTTCGCACGCCCGAAGGCGTGATGGTGACCAGCGAGAACGGGGTCTGTGCCGACGCCTACGCGCCCGAGCACTCGCGCATCCCGGGCCTGCGTCGCCAGGCGAAGGCGGCCGGGCTCGAAGTCATCGCCAATGGCAATACGCTGGAGTCGTCCGTGAACCAATACGTGTCGATGGTGCTGGAGAAGACGGTCGCCGGGCCCTCGGCGCGCGATCCGGCGTTTTTCAACATCGTGCCGTCCTCTGAGATGAGCCCGTATTGGCTCTTCCCCGGGCTGAAACCCACCTTCGCCTTCGGGCCGCTGCGGTTTGGGGCGCCCTCATGAGCGCGGTCCATCTGGTCACCGGGGCGGCGAGCGGCATCGGCCGCGGGTTGGTCGACGCGCTCAGCAAGCGCGACGCGCGCATCCTGGCCACCGACGTCGACGCCGCCGGCCTGCGCGCGGCGCGCGATTCGCTGGGCTGGGATGAAGAGACGGTGCGGCTGCGCCCCCTCGACGTGCGGCGCCCGGGCGACTGGGAAGCGGCGCTTGACGCGGCGGAAGCGGCGTTCGGGCCGGTCGACGTGCTGCTCAACGTGGCGGGCTATCTGGCCCCGGGCTGGATTCACGAGGCGACCGTCGAAGAGGTCGAGCGCCACTTCGACATCAACGCCAAGGGCGTCGCGCTCGGCCTGCGGGCGGCGTCCGCGCGCATGGTCGCGCGCGGGTCGGGCCATATCGTCAACATCGCCTCGATGGCCGCGCTGGCCCCGATCAGCGGGCTGACGCTGTACTCGGCCTCGAAGTATGCGGTGCGCGGCCTGTCGCTGGCGGCCGCTGGCGACCTGAAGCCGCACGGGGTCTCGGTCTCTTGCGTCTGCCCCGACGCGGTCGCCACGCCCATGCTCGATGTGCAGGCCGATCGCCCCGAAGCGGCGCTCACCTTCAGCGGCACCGTCTTGCAGGTCGAGCAGGTGGTCGGCGCCATCCTCGACGACGTGCTGCCGCGCCGGCCGCTCGAGCTGTGGCTGCCGCGCAGCCG
>JAGQJJ010000493.1 GCA_020430675.1 Myxococcales bacterium | reverse complement strand
GATGCGCCCGACGGCGCCACCGAAGGCAACGTGCGCCTGGACTTCACGGTCGGGCAGCCCTGCTGGTCGGTGACGTTCGAGAACCGCTCGCAAGAGGCGATCAGCCTGCGAATCCGTCGCGAGCATCATGCCCTGCGCACGGCGCACGAGCAGTTCGACGTGACGGCCGACGACGCGCTCCTCGACGATCCGGCCAACCCGGCGCTGGGTTGGCTGGCCCTCGATCGCCCGCAAGCGACGGCGGTCGGTTGCGCCGACGCCGCCACCGAAGCGGCCGACGATCCGACCCTGCGCCTGGACGCTGGCGCGGCGGCGACGGTGCGCATCGGCAATACGCCGCAGGCCGATATCGACCTCTGGGAAGGCCGCCTGGCGGTCGATGCCCAGTACGGCACCTCGTTTGATGACAGCTCGATCTCATTCCGCCGCTTTGTCGACCTGACCTACCGGCGCGGCCCGCTGGGTCATTGGTCGGGCGATGCCTGGTTCTTTGCCGACTTCGACACCGAACACCTCGACGAGTGGCTCATCGCCGAGCGGCCTGACGGGCCCTTCAACGACGTGGAAGGCGCGCCGGTCGAGCTGCACAACGCGCTGATCCTGCGCTGGCTGGCCTTCCGCGAGAGTCGGCTGCCGCTCGAAGAGTTTCTCGCCGCGGTGCGGGCGCTGCGCGCGGCGCTCGAATCTTCGTTGAGCGCAAACCACGCGCCGCCGCTGACCAGCGCCAGCAGCGCAAGGCCGACCAGCGCGCGCACCAGCGGGCGGCGCGGACGGTGGGCGGGCAGGTCGAGCGTCTCGCCCAGCACTGGGAAACCGGTGGTCGAGGCCATGCTGGTGAGGCCGGGCTGGCTGGGTTCGCCAGCGATGCGCGGCGCCGGCGGGCCGGTGCGCTTGCCGAGCTGGCCGAGCGCTTCGATCACGGCGTTGGCGTCTTCGTAGCGGCGCTCGGGCTTCTTGGCCAGCAGGCGCTCGATCACCGGCCAGACCGCGTCGAAGCCGCGCAGCGGGGGCGGCGCCTGGTTGACGTGCAGCCACCCGATGCGAAACTCGTCGGGCATCTGCTCGATCGAGGCCGGCACGCGCGTGTGCGGGGTGAACGGCGGCGCGCCCGAGAGCATCTCGTAGAGCAGCAGGCCCGCGGCGTACAGGTCGGTCCGCCCGTCGGCGCGCTGCTTCTTGAACTGCTCGGGCGCCATGTACTTCGGCGTGCCGATCAGCATGCTGCGGCCCGTCAAATCCTCGACGTCGGTCGAGGTCTCCTTGGCGATGCCGAAGTCGAGGATCTTGGCGATCTCTTCGCCGGTGCGAGTCTGCACGATGAAGACGTTGGCCGGTTTGAGATCGCGGTGCACGATGCCGTTGTCGTGGGCCTCGGCGAGCCCGGCGAGCACCCCGCGGGCCAGCGGGATGGCGCGCTCGGCCGAGAGCGGGCCCTCGCGTTTGAGCAAGGCGGCGAGCGTATTGCCTTCGAGCAGCTCCATGACGATGAAGCGCCGCTTGTCGGGCAACTGCCCGGCGTCGAGCACCTGCACGACATGGCGGCTGCGCAGGCGGGCGATGTGGTCCAGCTCGCGCTCGAAGCGGCGGTTCTCTTCGGGGTCGCCCGCGTGGCCCGTCAACAGCTTGATGGCGCAGGGCCGGCCCGACAGTTTGCGGTCGAGGGCGCCATACACGATGCCCATGCCGCCGCGGCCGACCACGGACGTCAGTTCATACCGCTCGTCGAGCACCGCGCCGATCAGGC
This sequence comes from Myxococcales bacterium, assembly GCA_020430675.1. The sequence continues at coordinate 2,520 of JAGQJJ010000493.1, read as the reverse complement.
CGTCGTGCGCGTCGGTCGTGTCATGAGCCATCGTCTTTACGATACTCGCGACCCCGGGACGGGTCACGTTCCCCCTGGACCGAGCGTCACGGAATTGTCGGGATCCCCTCCTTTTTTTCACCCCCCTAGGCATGCACACTGAAATTTGGTCGAGAAGATGCTTCGAGTGAACCGCGCCAGAACGTGGTCACGGCGAGCGCGCGCCGCGCGGGTGCGGTGGCTTTGGTGCGCGGCGTGGCTGACGTGGGGCTGCCTGCCGGTCGAGGTCGACCGGCCCGAGTGCTTTGAAGACGAGCCCTGCGCGGGCGATGGCGGCTGCGTCGACGGCCGCTGCGTGCTGTCGACGGCGCGCCCGGTGGCGGTCGGCCTCGACTGCCTGGGCGACGCCGCGGGCGCCTGCCGGGCGAACCTTGGCGGTCGCCTGGGCACCGGCGCGGGCGCCTGCCTGGTCATCGGGCCCCACGCGATGCGCCTGCGGTTTGTGGACGGCGCGCTGTTGCAGGCCGACCGCGACGCGCCACCGGTGGTGCCGCCCATCGCCACCGCCACCGTCGACGCGACCCTCTTCTTCCAGAACGCCCAGGGCGCCTGCGGGACCGACGTGCTGCCCGACGCCGCCTGCGTGGCCGAGCGCGGCTGCGTGCTGGCCCTGCGCCGCCGCGGGGTGCCGGTGAACGCCGAGGGCCCGCTGGCGCTCGACTTCGCCGCCGACGGCTGCGCACCCGAGTGGGCGGAAGCGGCGCCGGCTGACCGCTGCGACGGGCAGGACGCCGACTGCGATGGGCGCGCGGACGAGGACTTTGCGATCGGCGAGGGGTGCTCGGTGGGCATCGGCGCCTGCGGTCGCGCTGGGCTGCGCGTCTGCACGGCCGACGGCAGCCGCGCACGCTGCGATGGCGTGCCCGGCGAGCCGATCGACGAGCTGCCCAACGGCCGCGACGATGACTGCGATGGCCTGGCCGACGAGGGCCAGCCCTGCCAGCCCGGGGCGGTGCTCAATTGCGGGGTGGCCATGGGCGCCTGCATGCCGGGCGTGCAGACCTGCGCCGCCCAGGGGGACGGCACGACCGCGTACGGGCCCTGCCTCGACCCGCATGGCGACCCGGTGGTGCTGCCCGACGCGCGGGCCGAGGCGTGCAATCTGGTCGATGACGATTGTGACGGCGCCACCGATGAAGACCTGCGGCTGGGCGACGACGGGCCGGCGGTCGGCGAGGCCTGTCCGCTGGCGCAGTGCGCGCAGCCCGGCCGAGTGGCCTGCGTCAACGGCGCGGCGACCTGCGCGCCCGATGGCCCACAGCCGCCCGAGCGATGCGATGACGTCGATCAGGACTGCGATGGGCGCGTCGACGAGGACTTCCCCGGCCTGGGCGGCGTCTGCAACGCGGGCGTCGGCGCCTGCATGCGGCCGGGCGTCATCGTCTGCGCCGCCGACGGCGCCGGGGTGGCCTGTGACGCGGCGGCGGCCGATGGCGGGTCCGAGCGGTGCGGAAACCGGCTCGACGATGACTGCGATGGCCTGATCGACGAGGGCTTCCCCACGCTCGACATGCCCTGCGAGGCGGGCGAGGGCGCGTGCCGCGTGGCCGGGCGCTTCACCTGCGACCCGCTCGACCCGACGCGCGTGGCCTGCGATGCGGTGGCGGTGATGGCGGTGCCCGAGACCTGCAACGGGCTGGACGATGACTGCGATGGCCTGATCGACGAGACGTTCGACCTGCGCGGCGACCCGCAGCATTGCGGGCGCTGCAACTCGCCCTGCGAGCTGCCCGACGCGGTCGCCGGCTGCGCCGAGGGGCGGTGCTTCGTGGCCGAGTGCAGCATCGGCTACGACGACCGCGACGGCATCGCCGCCAACGGCTGCGAGTGCAACCCGGCGCTGGCCGATCTGCCCGATCCCGAGTTTGTCGACCTCGACTGCGATGGCGTCGACGGCGAGCGCAACGAGGCGGTTTTTGTCTCGCCGACGCGCGGCAACGACCAGAGCCCGGGCACCGCCGAGGCGCCGGTGGCCACGCTGGGCCGCGCGCTGGCGCTGGCGGCGCCCGATCGGCGGCCGGTGCTGCTGGCGGTGGGCGATTACGCGCTCGGCGAGGCGCCGGTGGTGATGCCGTCGGGCGTGTCGGTGCATGGCGGCTATGTCTTTGAACCCGACGGCGATGAGTGGACGCGCGTCAGCCCCGACGACGGCGTGGGGCGCACCACGCGGCTGCTCGGCGGGCCGCGGGTGCTGACCTACCAGAACCTCAACGCGCCCACGTTGCTCGATCTGGTGGTGGTGCAGGCGGCCGACGCGCCCGCCGGTCGGTCATCGACGGCCATCTTCGCGCGCGGCGTGGGCGATTGGCTCACGCTGCGGCAGGTCGAGGTGCGCGCCGGACGCGGCGGGCGCGGGCGCAACGGCACGGCGGGCGAGCGCGCGATCGACGCGGCGACGCCCGGGGCCGATGGCCTCGATGGCGACGACGACTGCGCCGGCTGCGCGGGTACACTCTTTCCAGGGCCTGCTTTATGCGATTC
>JAGQJJ010000492.1 GCA_020430675.1 Myxococcales bacterium | reverse complement strand
CACCGATGGCGGAGGCTCGCCCGACGGGGCCGAGCTGGCGTCAGGCGATGATCCGCTCGATCCGCTTGATGACCGCTTGGGGGATCCCGACCGCGATGGCCTGACCACCGAGCGCGAGTTTGAACTGGGCACCAATCCGCGCGATACCGACACCGACCGCGACGGTCTGACCGATGGCGAAGAGGTTGAGTTTGGCAGCGACCCGACCGAAGCCGACACCGATGATGATGGCATGGACGATCGGGCCGAACGGGACGCGGGCACCAACCCGCGCGAGGCCGATTCGGACGGCGGCGGCACGCGCGATGGGCAGGAGGTGCTCGATGGCACCGACCCGCTCGACGGGGGCGATGACTTTGCGCTCGACCCCGATGGCGACGGCCTGCTGACGCGCGCCGAGGTCGAAGCGGGCACCGATCCCTACGACGCCGACAGCGATGATGATGGCATCGCCGATGGCGATGAGCGGCAATGGCAGAACGACTCGGACCTGGACGGGCTGATCAACGCGCGCGACGCCGACAGCGATGATGATGGCCTGCCCGATGGCTTGGAGGCCGGCGTGCAGAACCCGAACCCCGATACCGATCTCAGCCGGGGCCGTTTTGTGGCCGACGCCGATCCGACGACGGTGACCGATCCGCTGCACCGCGACACCGATCGCGGCGGCGTGAGCGATGGTGACGAAGACCTGAACCGCAACGGGCGGGTCGACCCGGGCGAGACGGATCCACTCGACCGCGAGGATGATGGCACGCCGCCCGAAGACAGAGACCACGATGGGTTGAGCGACGCGGCCGAGCTGGCGCTGGGGCTTGATCCCGGCGACGCCGACAGCGATGACGACGGTCTGCTCGATGGCGAGGAGCCAAGCCCCGGCGCGGACGCCGACGGCGATGGGCTCATCAACGCGCTCGATCCGGACAGCGATGATGACCGGTTGCCCGATGGGCTCGAAGCTGGGGTCTCGGAGCGGCCGGCCGCGAGTGATCCGGCGGTCTTCCGGGCCGACGAGGATCCATCGACGACAACTGATCCGCTGGCTCGCGACACCGATGGCGGCGGCGCGGCCGATGGCGCGGAGGACGCCAACCGCAACGGCCGCGTCGATCCCGGGGAGACCGATCCGAACCTCGCCGACGATGACCAGGTGCCGGTCGAGGCCGATGGCGCCGTCGGCGATGCGGGCGTGGGTGATGGCGGCGTCGACGCCGCGGTGGGCACCGACGCCGGCGAGCCGCGCAGCGTCGGCATCGATCCGCTGGCGACGGTGCATGGCGGCTGCGCGCAGGGCGCTGGCGATGGCATCGGCTGGCTGGGGCTGCTGTTGGCGTTGGGGCTTCTGCGGCGCCGTCGTCTGTTCAGCATGCTGATGCTGGTGGTCTGCCTTCTGCCGGCGCTGCCCGCGCAGGCGTTCGAGGCCGATCGCTTTGCGCCGTCGAGCACGGCGGATGGCATCCTGGGCGTCGATCGCGCCCGGGTGGATGGCCATCTGACCTTGCAGACGGGGCTCTGGCTGCGGGCGCAGGGCGCGACGCTGAGCGCCACCGAGCCCGATGGCGCGACGGTCGAGTTGGCCGGCCGCTCGTTGCGCGCCGACATGGTGCAGGCGTTGACCCTGCTCGACCGCGCGGCGATCGCGCTGCATGTGCCTGTGGTGCTTGATCAATCGGGCACGCGCGCCACCGGCGCGGCCTTTGACGGCGGCACCGCGGGCGACGCGCGGCTGGTGCTGGCCGGCGAGGTCTGGCGCTCGAACGGCGGCGCGGTGCGCCTGGGGCTCGCGCTGCCGCTGACGCTGCCCACCGGCGACGTCGATCGTTGGAGCGGCGCCGACGGCGTGCGCTTTGCGCCGGTGATCCGCGTCGACGCGACGCTGGCCGACTGGTTGGTGCTCGGCAGCCTGGGCTATGGCCTGCGGCCCGATGAAGCCCTGTTTGCCACGACGACGGGCGACGAGATCGCGCTTGCCGTCGCGGCGCGTTACACCCCGCCGGCCCTGCCCTTTGCCGTCGAGCTGAGCGTGCAGGCGAGCACGTGGGTCGATGATGCCTTCGCCAGCGGTGAAGCGACGCCGATCGAAGCGCATGGTGGGCTGCGTTGGCCGCTCGGCGAGTGCTTCGCGCTGGTCACCGCCGCGGGGGGCGCGCTCAACGAGGGCGTGGGCGCGGCGCCCTGGCGCGCGCTGCTCGGCGTGCTGCACGCCTGCCACGGCCCAAAGGCCGCCGATCCGGAAGCGACCGATGCACCCAAGGTCGTTGTCGTCTCATCGGCGCCCGATCCTGATCCCGACGCCGATGGCTTGACCGGCGCGCAGGATGCCTGCCCGATGCAACCCGAAGACAAGGATGGCTTCGACGACGCCGATGGCTGCCCTGACGATGACAATGATGGCGATGGCATCGCCGACACCGAAGACCTTTGTGCCAACCAGCCGGAAGACAAGGATGGCTTCGAAGACATCGATGGCTGCCCCGACGATGACAATGACCGCGATGGCTTCCCCGACGCGGTCGATCAGTGTCCGAATGAAGCCGAGACGGTGAATCACTACCGCGATGACGATGGCTGCCCCGAGGATCAGATCGCCGCCATCGGACGGGCGCGCCTCGATCGCGGCTTCATCGTGTTGAGCCAGTCGATCAACTTCAAGCCGCGCGACGCCGTGCTGACCGAGGCCGATCAGGCCGTGCTCGCCGACGTCGCGGCCTTGCTGACCCGCCGACCCGACCTGGCGACGGTCGAGATCGGCGCCCATACCAGCACCCGCGGCGGCACCGAGCGCAATGCGCGCCTGACCCGCAAGCGCGCCACAGCGGTGCGCGACGCGCTGGTGGCGGCAGGCGTCGCGCCGGAGCGTTTGCGGGCCGTGGGCTACGGCGAGGGCTCGCCGATCGAGTCGAACCGCACGCCGGCCGGGCGCGCGGCCAATGAGCGGATCGAGTTGCGGGTTCTCTCGCCTTGATCGGCATCCTGGCGCTTGTCACGCACCTCGCCGCGGCGCCGCCGCCCGGACCCGTGCCCGATTTTGCGCCTCTCGCCGCGGTGGTCAGCAGCGGGCGCCTTGCGGTGCGTGCCCCGAAGGTCGCCGATGCCCTCACCCGCCTCTTGGGGCCGCGTCATGTGGTCGATCTGCGCCCGACGCCGGACTTCGAGGTGCCCGACGCGCTGCTCTGGCTTCGCGATCATCAGCCCATCTTCGTGCGCGCTGCCGACGGCGGGCTGATCGCGCTGCGGTATCGGCATCGAAGCCCATGGCGCGATGCATGGCTGCCGCCGGACCTGCCTCTAGCAGAACCCGGGGAAAGTATCCGTCGCGAGCCAGTCGAGGCGCCGACAGCGGCAAGGCGCGAACCCGAAGGCGTAGCAGCGCTACGCCGAGCGGTGAGAAACACAGCCGATGGCGGTGCATCGGCTGGCGGAGCAGGGGACTTTCCCCGGGGGCTGCTAGAGACGCGCGTCGTCGAGCTGCCGCTCTTGCACGAGCAGGGCAATCTGGTCACCACCGGCGGCCATATCTTCTTTTCGGTGCGCCTGGTCACCGACAACGGCGACCAATCGACGCTGCCGCACCTGCTCGCCGGCAGCTATCTGCCGCGCGATCCCGCGACGGTCATCGACCTGATGAGCCATGCGCTGGGCCGGCGGCCTGCCGATCTGGTGCTGCTGCCGCCGCTGCCCGGCGACACGACTCGGCATGTGGACCTGATGATGTTGCCGCTTTCGCCCGATGAGGTGCTGGTGCCGGTGATCGAAGCCGACGCGCTGGCCCTGGTGACCCGGCCGGCGGAACGGGTGCTGAGCCGCGAGACCGCCGAGGCGCTTGAAACTGTCGCGCTGACGCTGCAACGACTGGGCTACCGGGTGGTGCGCGCGCCGATGCGCGCCCCGCGCTACGTGCCATCGCCCGATGAGCCCAACGCGCATATGCCGGTCTTTTTCACGCCGGCCAACGCACTGCTGCTCAACCTGGGCGACGCGCGCTTCATCTTGTTGCCCCGCGCGCCCGCGGCGGCGCTGCGCCCCACCGAGGCGGCGCTCAACGCCCGGCATGAGGCGGCGTGGGCGGCCATCTTCGCGGCGCGTGGCTGGACGCCGGTCTTCGCCGACGTGGGTGACTTGTGGCGTCTGGGCGGTCTGCTTCGATGCGTGACCGCAACCATTCCCGCGCCGTGACCACCCGTCGAACATTGCCCTGAGCGGCGTGAAGCCGCACCATGGGCCCGTGCTTCGTCTGCTGCCGCTGCTGCTGATCGCGCTCATCG
>JAGQJJ010000491.1 GCA_020430675.1 Myxococcales bacterium | reverse complement strand
GATGTGGATCACCAACGGCGCCATCGATGAGGACACCCTCGGCGACGTCTTCCTGATCTATGCCCGCATCGTCGGCGCGCCGCGCAAGACGCTCAGCCTGTTCATCGTCGAGAAGGGCCTGCCCGGCTTCAAGCTGGGCCAGAAGCTCAACGGCAAGCTGGGCATGCGCGCCTCGCCCACCGCCGAGCTGGTCTTCGAGGGCTGCCGCGTGCCCGCCTCCAGCCTGGTCGGCCGCGAAGGCACCGCGGTCCTGCACATGATGCGCAACCTGGAGATCGAGCGCCTCACCCTGGCCGCGATGAGCCTGGGCATGGCCCGCCGCTGCATCGAGGTCATGAACCGCTACGCCACCGAGCGCAAATCGTTCGGCCGCTCGATCCGCGACTTCGGCCAGATTCAGCGCCACATCGCCGAGTCGTACGCCGAGTACATGGCCGGGCGGGCCTACGTCTATCACGTCGCCAACGCGCTCTCGCTCGACAGCGCCGGCAACCGCGTCGAGTCCGACGGCGTCAAGCTCTACTGCGCCACCATGGCCAAGAACGTCGCCGACCGCGCCATCCAGGTGCTCGGCGGCTATGGCTACGTCGCCGAGTATCAGGTCGAGCGGCTGTGGCGCGACGCCAAGCTGATCGAGATCGGCGGCGGCACCCTCTAAGCCCACCAGAAGAACATCACCCGCGATCTGGCCAGCCGCCCTGTCATTCGCTGAACCGATTGCCCGCGATCCCCTGATGTGGTCTCTTGTAGGCCAATCGTGGAGGCGCGGATGGAGATCTTCATCGTAGGCGCGGCGAGCACCGCCTTTCGCAAGTGGCCCGAGCGTGACTTTCGCTCACTGACCGCCGAGGTCTTCGACGCGGCGCTGGCCGACGCCGGCCTGGCCGATGGTGGGGCGGTCGAGCAGGTGGTCTTCGGCAACTGCGCCATGGGCAGCTTCGGCCAGGGCAACATCCGCGGGCAGGTCTGCCTGGGGCCGCAGGTGCATGACGGCCGGTTGGCGGCGCATACCCCGATCATCAACGTCGAAGCCGGCTGCGCCACCGGCGGGCTGGCGTTGCATCAAGCCATCGGCGCGGTGCGCGGCGGCGCCGGGCTGGCGATGGCGCTGGGCGTCGAGAAGGTCTTTGTGCCCGACGACCCCGAGAAGTCATTTGCCGTCTTCGCCGGTGGCATCGATCAGCTGCACCCCGAAGAGTGGCAGAAGCGTTTCGCCGCGGTCGGCGAAGAGACGGCGCTTGGCTGGCATCCGCATCCGGGGCGCATCGTCTTCCTCGACGTGCATGCCTTGCAGGCGCGCTGGCATATGCAGACGCATGGCACCACCGTCGAGCAGATCGCCCAGGTGGCGGCGAAGAACCACGCGCACGGCGTGCACAACCCCAAGGCGCAGTTTCGCAAGGCGTGGTCGGTCGACGCGGTGCTCGCCGATCGGCTCATCGTGCCGCCGCTCAGCCGGCCCATGTGCGCGCCGATCAGCGATGGCGCCGCCGCGGTGCTGGTGTGCTCGAAGCGATGGCTCAACAAGCAGCCGGCCGAGGTTCAGGCGCGCGCGGTGCGCATTCGGGCCTGCGCGCTGGCCGGTGGGCGCGACCGGGCCATCGACGCGCCCTCGGTCGTGCAGATCTGCGGCCAGCGGGCCTACGCCCAGGCCCGCCTCAAGCCCGCCGACGTCGCGGTCGCCGAGGTGCATGACGCCACCGCGTTCTGCGAGCTGACGCACTACGAAGCGCTCGGCTTCTGCGGTCCCGGCGAGGGCGGCGCCTATATGGAGTCGGGCGCCACCAGACAAGGCGGCGCCCGACCGGTGAACCTCTCCGGCGGGCTGCTCAGCAAGGGTCACCCGCTCGGCGCCACCGGCCTCGGCCAGATCGACGAGCTGGTCGCGCAGCTTCGCGGCGAAGCGGGCGACCGGCAGGCCGCTGGCGAACCGCGCATCGGCCTCGCCCAGAACGCGGGCGGCATGGTCGGCTTCGACGAGGCGCTCTGCGCGGTCACCTTGCTGGAGCGCGCCGCTTGACCGCGCCCGCGAGCAAACCCCGCAGCCGACCCGAGTTCGGCTTTGAGCGCGACTATGGCGCGCGGCAGCGCGATCGCGAGGCGGCCAAAGCGGAGGCCAAGGTGCTCGCGGTGCGCCTTCAGGGGCCCGACGCCGATCCGCTGCCCGAGCCGCTCATCCGCGTCGCTCAGGAGATCGTGCTCAACATCGCGTGGTACGAGCGCGAGATCACCGACCTGCGCAAGCGGCGCCGCGTCTGGATCGCGCTGGTGGTGATGCTGATCGTGGGCGCCTTCACGGCGCTGGGCGTCATCCTGTTCGGCGGCACCGACAGCGACGGCGCGCCGATGGCGCATTTCTCGGCGCTGATCGCCGGCATCTTCGGCCTGCTGCAACTGCTCGCTCAGCTCACCGACACCTCGCGGCGCATGGCCGCCTTCCACAAGGCGCGCGCCCGGCTCAAAGAGCTGCTCTACTCGTTTGAAACCCAGTGGCGCGGCAAGGCTTTTGGCGATGACGGCCTGGCGCCCGAAGTCGAGGCGGCGGTGGGCGAGATGCTGCGCCAGGGCCGCGCGGTGGTCGATGAGGAGCAGCGCGAGTTCTTCGACAGCCTGGCCAGCCCGACCTCGCTGCTCGACGGCCTGACCGGCAGCACCACGCGCCTCAAGGATGAGGTCAACAGCGCCCTGGCCCGCGCCGCCGAGCGCCGTGACGAAGCCACCGACGCGGTGGCTCGGCGCAATGCGCAAGGCGCGCTCGAACGCGCCCGCGCCCGCCAGCGCGCCGCCCAGCGCTGGCTCGAGCGCCTTGAGGTCGAGGTCGCCGCCGACTCGCCCGAGGTCGAAGCCGCCCGCCAGCGCGTGCGCGACGCCGAGCGTGAGGTCATCGAAGCGGAAGAGACGCTCGCTTCGGTCGGCTGATCACCGCGGTCAGGCGAGCCCGGTCCACGCCAGGCTGCGCTGCCACAGCTCGGCCGCCAGCGACTCATCGCGGGCCAGCCGGCTTGGCGTCTTCTCCTGGCACTTGTCGTAGTAGCGCCCGCTGACCTCGGCCAGCGACGGCTCGGTCGCGCAGTACAAAGAGGTCTTGGCGCCCTCTTCGTTGCTGATCATGAACAGCTTGCTGATGGCGCGGAAGGGCTGCGGAATCTCGCGCCAGATGGCCGAAGCGACCACGCCGGGGTGCAGCGCATAGGTGGTGACGCCGGTGCCGGCCCAGCGCCGCGCCGCCTCGGCGGTGAACAGCACGTTCGACACTTTCGAGCGCTGGTAGGCATCGAGCGCGGTGTACTTCGCCGAGGGCTTCCGCACCTCCCAGTCGAAGGTCTTGGCCGCGTAGTGCGCCTGGCTGGCCACCGTGACCACCCGCGCCTTGCCCGCCGCCTTCAGCTTGTCGAGCAGGCGCAAAGTCAAGAGGAAGTGGCCCAGGTGGTTGACGCCAAAGGCGATTTCGAAACCGTCCTTGGTGAGCCCCTTCACGCCGGCGAGGCCGGCGTTGTTGATGAGGCAGTCGAACGGCTCGGGGCGCGCCACCAAGGCATCGGCGCATTGCCTGACCGAGTCGAGGGAGGCCAGATCGAGCGCCACGAAGTGGATCTCGTCATGCCCCGCCGCAGCCTTCAGCTCATCGATGACCGGCTGCGTCTTCTCCGCCGACCGGCAGGCCAGAATCAGCCGCGCCCCGCGCCCCGCCAGGGCCAGGGCCGTCGCCCGGCCGATGCCCACATTGGCCCCGGTGATGACAAACGTGCGCCCGTCCAGATCGCGTTCCATGCGTCGTCTCCCATTTCCCAACAACGCGCGCATGGAACTCATTTTGCCCCGCCAGCGCAAGGCGCAAGTCGCTGGAACCGCGACTATCGCTCGCCCGAGTCGGCGGTCACGATGAGCAGCCAGTCATCGCGATCGAGGAAGGCATGAGTCATCAGCCGGCCCGCTTCGGTCATCGGCGGCTGTCGGGGATTGCTGAGCACGCGGGCCACGAAGCGGGCGACGTAGGGTTCGATCTCATCGACCCGCGGCATGCTGACCGCCGCCTGCCAGTCCTCGCCGCGGGTGGCGGCGCGGGTGTCGATGACCACGCGGTACTCGCGCCGATGCTCGCCGCTGGCGTCGACCGCGTCGAAGGGCCGGATGAGCAGCGCGCGAATGTCGCGGCCGGCGCTCTGGGCGAAGTCGAGCAGCAGCCGCTGGATGGTCTCCATCGTGACCTCGACGCCCACCACGCCCACCGTCGACTCACCCACGCGGATGCGCGCGATGCAGCTCA
>JAGQJJ010000490.1 GCA_020430675.1 Myxococcales bacterium | reverse complement strand
CGCGCCTGCGATGCGGGTCACGCCAGCGACGGCCTGTGTTTTGCCATCGACGGTCGGGCGCCGCTCCTGTCGGGGCGCGATGGCGCCATCCACGTTGGCGAGATGGTCGTCGTGCCGGACGCGCCACCCCCACCGGAGCCACCGCCCCTGCCCGTCAGCGAGGTGGTCTTCGGCGTTGAAGACCAGGGCGCCCAACAGCTTGGGGGCAATCTTCGCCTGCGCTTCGTCCTGGCCAATGTGGCCGACGTCGGCAGCGGCGACTGGCGACAGGCCGGCGCGCTCGTGCCGTCCGATGAGCTTCCCACCTGCGCGCGGGAAGGAAAGCAGGCGCCTCCGGGACTCTCCGCGCAGCTCTTCGACGAACGTCCGACGTGTGACGCGACCTGGCTGATGGAGGGCGGTCGGCAACCGCGCTGGGCGCCACCGGAGGCGCCGGGCCCGCCTCGCCACGTCCAATGGGGGCCCTGCTTCACCACCGAGGCGATCGACCGGGTGCTCGTGCGCGCAGGCGACCCGCGCCTGCCGGTCGGCGAAGGTCACCTCTACGTGGTCGCCGAGGATCCAGTTGGCAACCGCGCCGCCTATATGCTGTCAGCAGCGCCTTTCCCTGCGGTGAGGCCGGTTCGCATCGCCGACTGACAGCCCGGTGCGCACCGCTATGAGGCGAGCCCGGTCAAGCGGGGCATCTGCAGCGGCCCGCCGCGTCGCGCCCGCACCCCAGCGCGGGCTTGCGGTGGGCGCGGGCGACTTGCAGAATGCCCCCTTTGCACTGTGCTCCTTGGTAGGAGGCTCCGATGGCCACTGACCTGTTCGCCACGATCATCACCGACCTCACCGCGCCGCTCGACGCCTGGCTGCGCGCGCAGGGGGCCGAACCCGAGGGCGCGCTGACGCCGCCGACGCGGGAGGGGGCGGGCGATCTGGCGCTGGCCTGTCACCGCCACGCGCGCACGCTGCGCAAGGCGCCGCAGCTGATCGCGGCCGAGCTGGCCAAGGTGGTGGCGGCGCATCCGCTGGTGGCGCGGGCCGAAGCGGTGGCGGGCTTTCTCAACGTGCACCTGGCCTGGCCGGCCGTCGCCGCGCGCACCCTGGACTGGGCCGAGACGGACGAGGGCGCCCTGGGGCACAGCCTGGCGCTGGCCGGGCGCACCATCGCGGTGGAGTTCAGCTCGCCCAATACCAACAAGCCCCAGCACCTGGGGCACTGCCGCAACAACATCCTCGGCGCGACGGTCGCCCGCCTGCTCTCGGCGGTGGGCGCCAAGGTGCTGCGGATGAATCTGATCAATGACCGTGGCATTCATATTTGCAAGTCAATGGTCGCCTACAAGCTGTATGGGGATGGTGCAACCCCTGAAGAAGTTGGCAAAAAGGGCGACCATCTCGTCGGTGACTACTACGTCGAGTTTGAGAAGCACTTCGCCGCCGAGTACGCCGAGTGGTCGGCCACCGCCGCGGCGCCGCTGGAGAAGGACGCCTACTTCAACAGCAAACACAGCGCGCTGGGCACCGCGGCGCGCGAGATGCTGCGCGCGTGGGAGGCGGGCGAGACCGAGGTGCATGCGCTGTGGCGGCAGATGAACGGCTGGTGCGAGTCGGGCTTTGCTGACACCTACAAGCGCATGGGCGTAGCCTTCGACCGCATCTACCGCGAGAGCGAGACGTGGCTTCTGGGCAAGGATCTGGTCGCCGATGGGCACCGCCGCGGCATCTTTCACGAGGCGGCAAACGGGGCGCTGGTCTTTGATCTGGCGCGCATCGGCCTCGAAGGCGAGAAGGCGGTGCTGCGCGCCGATGGCACCAGCGTTTATGTCACCCAGGATCTGGGCACCGCGGTCTCGCGCTATGATGAGTATCTCTTCGATGAGATGATCTATGTCGTCGGCAACGAGCAGGACCGCCACTTCCAGGTGCTCTTTGGCATGCTCGCCGAGCTGCGGCCCGAGCTTTCGGGGCGGCTGCACCACCTGAGCTATGGCATGGTCGAGCTGCCCCACGGCAAGATGAAGAGCCGCGAAGGCACCGTGGTGGACGCTGACGATCTGATGGATGACCTGCACGCGATGGCCGCCGAGGCGGGGCGCGCGCGCTGGCCCGAGCTGGACGAGGGCGAGCTGCGCCAGCGGGCGGAGGCGATCGCGCTCGGCGGGCTGAAGTTCTTCCTGCTGAAGTACGCGCCGGCGACGAGCTTTGTCTTCGACGCCGAGCGCAGCATCGCGTTCGAGGGCGAGACCGGGGCTTATTGCCAGTATGCCTATGCCCGGGCGACCAGCATCCTGCGCAAGCTGGATGACGCCGACGCGGGCGTCGAGGCGGATTTGAGCGCGCTCGACATGCCGCAGGCGCACGGCGTGCTCAAGGCGATGCTGGCGCTGCCCGGCGAGGTGCTGACGGCCGCGCGCGACCACAAGCCGAGCCTGCTGACCAAGGCCACCTTCGAGCTGGCGCGCACGTTTGCCGCCTTCTACAACCACCCCGACTGCCGCGTCATCGGCGCGCCGCCCAGCGAGATGGCCGCCCGCGCCCGCCTGGTGCGCGCCGCCCGCCACATGCTCGGAGGCGCGCTGGCGCTGCTGGGCATCACCGCACTGGAAGAGATGTAACCCATACCACCGGTGGCATCGGTCGACTCATTTTTGATGGGATCGATGCCATGGATGGCATCGCGGCGTCCAGCAGGTCGCCTGAAGCGCCGTCTGGCTTGCGCAGCGGGGCTGTGCCAAACTGCCGCCGATGATGCGAGGAGGCAAAATGCGGCGCGCGGTGATGCTGTGGGCCTTGGTGGGCCTGATGGGCGGCGCCGGCTGCTTGGGCCCGGGCGGCGGCGGCGGCCATGATGACGCGGGCGCCGGCGGTGAAGGCGGCATGGGCGGTGAAGGCGGCGCGGGCGGCATGGGCGGCATGGGCGGCAGTCCCCTACCCCCGGCGGCGCGGGCGCCCGAGCGGTTGGAGGCCGAACCCGCCGATACCCTGGCCCACGCGGCCGCTTACGGAGCGATGGTCGCGCTCGCGCGCAGCCAGGGGTTCACCGCGGTCAACGTGGGCGAGCCGCAGCCGTTCATCGCCAGCATGGCGACCGAGCCGACCGAGCGCGATGTGCTCTCAAGCTTGTACTACGAGTCGACCGATTTTCCGGAGAAGGTGGGCGGCAGCCGCGATCGGCGGCCGGGGCTCGACCGCGATGACGACGCCGGGGCGCGCATCTCGCAGCGGGTCGCCACCAGCCTGCAGCTCGGCGCGGTGGCCGATGGTCCGCCGGCCAACCGCGGCGGCGCGCGCTGGCATGGCCTGCAAGCGGCGCGAAGGCTCGATGCCTATTTCCTGATCGCGGCCTTCCGGCACCTGGACGAGCGCTCGGCGGCCGGCTACGACCGGTTCATCGGCTTGTTGTGGGACGCCGACGGTCGCCCGCATGGCATCGGCACGCTGGTCGCCGAGACCGACGCGGCGTGTGGCACCGATTATCTTCAGACCATCGCCGATGCCATCGGCGGCGCGCGCGATCCCTTCGCCGAGGCTTTGATGACGCTCGGGCTGCCCGATCCGCTCGATCGCCTCGTGATCGAGCCCGGCGACAGCCCGGTCTATGACGACGCGATCAACACCGCGATGGAGGCTTTCGAGAAGGCCCTGGCGACGGCGTTCGTACGGCCCTTTGCCGGCGAGGTCGATTCGGTGGTGCAGGCCGAGTCGCTGGCGGCGCTCGACGCGCTGTCGGCGCGGCTGCGCGCGGCTTCGACCGATGATGCCGACGCGCTGGGGCGCACGCTCGATGCGATGAACCCGGCCGATGTGGACGCCGCCGAGGTGGTGCGCATCATCACCGAAGATCTGGGGGTGGATCCATGCGCCGACTGATCCCATTGCTGCTGCTCGCCGGCTGTGGCGCGGCGCCGATGCCGACGCCTTCGACCGCGCCCGCCGGGCCGGACGCAAAGCTCGTGGCCGCGCGCGGCGTGCCGGGCGCGCTGTCATGGCGTCTGTTGGTGCTCGCCGGGCCGGGCGTCGATGATCTCGGCTTCTTTCCGGCCTATTACGGCATGGTCGCCGCCGGCTGGCGCGTGCGGGTGGCCACGCCGGTGCCCGAGGGGGCCAGGAGCGCGCGCGGGCTGCCGGTGCCGGCCGATCTGACCATCGCCCAGGCGAAGCCGGCCGACTTCGATCCATGACCCGATCAATTTCAGTCGATGAAAATCGCGACAATTTTCGGTCAGGCATTTCTTCGTCCGGCACAAAGGGCGAGGCCGCCGTCGCTCGACTTATAGGAC
>JAGQJJ010000489.1 GCA_020430675.1 Myxococcales bacterium | reverse complement strand
TGACGCGGTCGGCCGCGCGATCAACGCCTGCCTGCATCTGGCGCCGCCAAGATACGAGCTGCGGCTCGATCAGCGCTTCTCGGCGATCAGCGTCACGGTGCGCGCCCCCGGTCCCTGATGGCGACACCGCCTTGCGCGGTCACGCCGGCTTTTGGCAAACTCCGCGGCTCGCTCCCCCGCGTCGCAGGAGGCTCCGTTGACCGTCCGCACTCGCATCGCGCCCTCGCCGACCGGCGATCCGCATGTCGGCACCGCCTATGTCGCCCTCTTCAACGCCTGCTTCGCCCGGCAGCACGGCGGCCAGTTCATCCTGCGCATCGAGGACACCGACCGCACACGCAGCACCCGCGAGTCCGAGGAGAAGATCCTCGAAGCGCTGCGCTGGGTGGGGCTGACCTGGGATGAGGGGCCTGATGTGGGCGGTCCGCACGGCCCGTATCGGCAGAGCGAGCGCGGGGCCATCTACTCCGAGCACGCGCAATCGCTGCTCGATCGCGGTCATGCCTTCCGCTGCTTCTGCACGCCCGAGCGCATGGCCGAGGTGCGCAAGGCGCAGATGGCCGCTGGCGGCACGCCGCGCTACGACGGGCATTGCCTGTCGCTCGCGCCCGAAGAGGCGCAGAAGCGCGCGGCGGCCGGTGAGGCGCATGTCGTTCGCATGAAGGTGCCCGCCGAAGGCATCTGCGCGGTGCGCGATCGCCTGCGTGGCACCATCGAGATCGACTACAGCCAGGTCGACATGCAGGTGCTGCTCAAGTCGGATGGCATGCCGACCTATCACCTGGCCAACGTGGTCGATGACCACCTGATGGGCATCACCCATGTCATGCGCGGCGAGGAGTGGATCAGCTCGGCGCCCAAGCATCTCTTGCTGTATGGCTATTTCGGCTGGCAGGCGCCCGAGCTGTGCCATCTGCCGCTGCTGCGCAACCCCGATCGCAGCAAGCTGAGCAAGCGCAAGAACCCGACCAGCATCCTGTATTACCGGCGCATGGGGTATCTGCCCGAAGCGCTGCTCAATTACCTGGGGCGCATGGCGTGGTCCATGCCCGATGAGCGCGAGAAGTTCACGCTCGATGAGATGCAGGCCCACTTCGACCTCGACCGCGTCTCGCTCGGCGGGCCGATCTTCGATGTCGACAAGCTGACGTGGCTCAACGGGCGGTACATCCGCGAAGACCTGGACGACCAGCAGTTCATCGCCCGGGTCGTCGAGTGGGCGGTCAACCCCGAGTATCTGGGTCCGGTCATCCCGCTGGTGCGGCCGCGCATCTCGCGTTGGACCGATCTGATCGACATGGCCGGCTTCTTCCTGCAAGGCACCGTCGACGTCGCGCCCGAGGCGCTGGCCCATAAGCGCCTGCCGCCCGAAGAGGTGCTGCGCGCGCTGGTCTACACGCAGTGGCGGCTCGACCTGCTGCCGGCCTGGAACGTCGCGGCGATCGAAGAGGCGCTGCGGTCGACGGCCGATGCGATGACGCTGAAGCTTCGCGATTACCTGGCGCCGCTCTTTGTGGCCATCTCGGGCCGGCCGAGCGCCACGCCGCTCTTCGATACGCTGGCCATCCTGGGCCGTGACGTGGTGCGGGCGCGGCTGCGGGTCGCCATCGAGGCGCTCGGCGGGCTCAGCGGCAAGCTGGAGAAGAAGTGGCGCCGCGCGTTTGATGAGGCGATGGGCGCGGCCGAAGAAGGGGAGTAGGCGGGCTGCTCAGCGGCCGCGCACGCGGCGGCGGCGGCTGTTGCGGTCGTCGGCGATCTCGGTGCTGAGGCCGACCGTCCAGGCCCAGATCACGCGGTCTTCGTCGATCGGGGTGGTGACGCCGGTGTAGAGCACGCCGTGGCGCACCGAGACGGCGAGGCTGTGGGCGAAGGCGTCGTCGGCCAGTTCTTGCGCGTTGCCCAGGTTCACGAACTCGCCGGTCAGCGCCACGCCCTTGATGCGCACGCCGACGCCGACGTTGGCCCGCAGCAGAAGCTGCGAGTCGCGCTCGCCCTGATCGAGCAGGATGTCGGTGCCCACATCGGCGCGGAAGAAGAAGGCGCCGGCGCTGGCGGTGGGCGAGACGCTGGCGCGAATCGTCGTCGTTTCGGGCAGTTGCAGCGCGTAGTCGGTCAGTCGCGGCCAGGCGTTGCGCTGCAGGGCCTGCGCGTTGCCGCCTTCGAGCTTGCTGGTCGGCAGGCCGACGCCGAGGCGCACGACAACGCCGGCGCCGCCCAGGTTGGCGTTGAAGAAGCCGCCCATCTCCAGGTTGCCCATCGCGCTCTCGCTCTCGCCCTTGGCCGGCAGCATGTGCACGAAGGGGAACTGCGCGTAGAAGCCGAGGTGTGGATCAAACTGGAAGGTGCCGTAGATCTCGGTGCGGGGCAGCATGTCTTCGCTGCCGCCCTCGTGGGTGAAGTCGGTCTGCAGGCCGATCAGGTGGCCATGGTCCATGCGGTCGAGCGCCGCAAACTGCGCGGCGGCGGGCGCGGTCACCAGCAGGGCGGCGGCGGTGGCGAGGCAACGCAACACGAAGTGGACCGAGCGGGCCATGTGGACCTCCTTGTGTGTTCGTATCCTACATCGGTGTTTTGGTAGACGCAAAAACGTGCCGTTGACGCCGTGCCCGGGTGTTGCGAGGCTCGTCATGACCAGTTCATGACAAACCGATGATGCAGCGATGACCCCCCACCGGCGCCAGACGGGCAGGCTGAAGGCGTTCACCCTCGACGCAGGTCGCCCGGCCGCAGGTCATGCCATGTCGCGCTTCATTCGTTTGTTGCCGTTGCTCGCCGCGCTGGCCGCCGTCGATTGCGGCGGCGTCAGCACCCGCCCCGCCGCGCCGGTGGAGCCCACGCCGCCGATGCCGCCGAACGCGCCCGCGGCGCTGGCCTTCGCCCGCCTGCCGGTGCTCGATCTGCGCCCGCCGCCGGCGCTGTACGCCGAGCATTACGGCGTGAACCCCACGGTCGACACCGAAGAGGAGCCGGTCTCGCGCTTTGGCGTCGACCTCGACACGGCGGCGTATGCGTTGGCGCGCGCGCAACTCGAAGGCGGCCATCTGCCCGACCCGGCCGCGGTGCGGGTCGAGGCGTTCATCAATCGCTTCGACTCGAGCGTGCCGGCGCCCACCGATCAGATGTTCTCGGTGTTCACCGAGGTTTTTCCCTCGCCGAACCGGCCGGGCTACCACGTCCTGCGCCTGGTGCTGCGGGGGCGGCGCATCCCGCTGGCGACGCGGCCGCCGGTGGCGCTGACGGTCGTGGTCGATCTGGTCGACGGCGCGGCCCATCTCGACCGGGCGCGGGCGGCGTTGGATGCGCTCATCGCGCGGTTGGGGCCCGACGACCGGTTGACGTTGGTCGATGGGGCGGGCGAGGTCGTCCTGCCCGCAACGCCGGGCGACCAGTCGGAGGTGGCGCGGGCGGCGCTGGTGCAATTGCGACCGCGCGGCGCCGCGCCCCTCGGCGCTGGCGTGCAGGCGGCGATGACGCGCGCGGCCGACGAAGCGCCCGACCGGCCCCGGCGTGTGCTGCTTCTCGCCGACCGCCGCGCGGCGTTGGGCGACGCGGGCGTTGACGCGCTGGCCGAACGTCTGCGCCCGGCGCTCGACGCGGGTGTCGAGTTGAGCGTGGTCGGCTTTGGTCTCGACCGGTATCCCGACGCCGATCTGGCCCGCCTCGCGCGGCTGGTGGGTGGGCGCAATCACTACGTCGACCGCCTCGACGAAGCCGATCGCCTGCTCGCCGCCGAGCTGGCCGGCGCGCGCTTCGCCCTGGCCCGTGACGTGCGGGTTGAACTGCGCTTCGTGCCGGCGCAGGTGGCCCGCTATCGCCTCATCGGCTACGAGAGCCGCGTGCCGCCGCCGGGCGAGCGCGCGCCGGGCGGGCGGCTGGCGGCCGAAGACGCGGTGACCGCGCTCTATGAGGTCAAGCTGCGCGCTGACCGCCCGGCCGGCATGTTGGCCTCGGTGCGGGCGAGCTTTGTCGACGCCGCCGATGGGCGCAGCGCGCGCGTCGAGGGCCCGATCGGCAGCAATGAAGTGCGGGCCCGCCTCGAAGACGCCACGCCGAGCGGCCGGCTGGCGCTGGTCGCCGCTGCGTTCGGCGAGAAGCTGCGCCGCGCCTATTGGGTGCGCGGCGTGCGCTACGCCGATCTGCGGGCGCAGCTCGCCGCGCTGCCCGGCGCATCGCGCGCGCCCCCGCGCCCCGCCCGCCCCCCCCTCCCCCGCCCCGGTCACCAGACCTTTCTCTCCACTGCTCACCACCACAATTTTTCTTTCTTCTTTGATTCTTTGGGACGAAGT
>JAGQJJ010000488.1 GCA_020430675.1 Myxococcales bacterium | reverse complement strand
CCTGTTCGAACGGCCGCGCGGAAGCGGCGAGCGGGGCCAGCAGGACGACGAAGGCGATGGCGAGCAGGCGGGCGCGAGTCATCGAGACCTCCGCGGACATCGACGGCGCACCTTAGCACCAGGCTGACAACAGCGCACGCGACAGAAGCGCGCCCCGCCACCGTCGACGACGCGTCGCGTTTGCGCCCGAAGCGCGGGCGCGATACAACGCCGCCCATGATTCGGCTCACCGACGTGAAGAAGCACTACCCCGGCGCCGCGGCGCGGGAGTATGCGCTGGCCGGCTGCAGCCTGACCATCGACGAAGGCGAGCTGGTGGCCATCGTCGGCACGTCGGGGTCGGGCAAGACCACGTTGCTCAATCTGATCGGCGGGCTCGACCGGGCCTTTGAGGGCAAGGTGGAGGTCGGCGGCAAGGACTTGAGCACGCTGTCAGACGCGGCGCTCTCCGACCTGCGCAACCGCGAGATCGGTTTCGTTTTTCAGCACTTCAGCCTGCTCGACCACCTGACGACGGTCGAGAACGTGATGCTGCCCAGCCACTTCGTGCGCGCGGCGTCGCCGGTGCCCGATCCGCGCGCGCGGGCGATTGAGCTGCTGACGATGCTGGGCCTGGGCGAGAAGCTCGGCGACCGGCCAACCAGCCTGTCGGGCGGGCAGAAGCAGCGCGTGGCCATCGCGCGCGCGCTGTTGTTCAAGCCGCGGCTGCTGCTGTGCGATGAGCCGACCGGCAGCCTCGACACCACGACCGGCCAGCAGATCATCGAGACGTTCGTGCGCCTCAACGCCGAGGGCTACACGGTGGTCATCATCACCCATGAATCGCGCGTCTCCGACGCCGCCCGCCGGGTGGTGCGCATCGAAGACGGCCGCATCGTCGACGACGGGAGGGGCGCGTGAAGCTCGGGCGCCTCATCATTCAGAACGTCACGCGCTCGAAGAAGAACTTCGCGATGAGCGCGATCGGCATCGTCGTCGGCATCTCGGCCTTTGTGTTCTTCCTGGGGCTCGGCGAAGGCATCCGCGACGTCGTGCTCGGGCGCATCTTCCTGATCGACCAGGTCGAGGTGGTGCCGCGCAAGCTGGAGACCGGGCTGGGCATCGGTGAGTTCTCGGGCGGGCGGGTGCTCGACGACTCGGTGGTGGCCGATCTGGCCAAGGTCGAGGGCGTCAGCGAAGTCTTCCCCAAGATGAAGTTCACCTTCCCCACGCGGGGTTATGGCGGGCAATCGCTGTTCGGCCGCGATCTGTGGGCCGAGATCATCGCCGATGGCATCGAGCCGGCGCTGGTCAAGGATGAGATCGAGCGCCCGGCCGAGTTCCGCGATTGGGACGCCGAGATCGCCTGCACCGACGACGCCGGCTGCCCCGATGGGCGCCGCTGCACGTCAGGCGTCTGCGAGCGGCTGCCCTGCGAGTACTCGGAGGACACGCGCCTGACCGCCTGCCCGGGCGAGAGCTACTGCGCCGAAGACACCAAGCGGTGCGAGACGCCGATCCCCTTCCTGGTCAGCAACCATCTGCTCGAGCTGTACAACGGCAGCCTGGCCACCGCGATGAGCGGGGCCACGCGGCAGATGCCCAAGTTGTCGAAGACCGCGGTGCTCGGCTTTCAGGTCAACCTGACGCTGGGCAAGAGCTTCATCGGCCACTCGTCGCGCAACAAGCCGCTGACGCGCCGGGTGAAGCTGGTCGGCTTCAGCGACAAGGCGATCACCATCGGCATCACGCTTCCCATCGAGTATGTGCGCCGCTTCAACCAGCGGTTCACCGGCGACGAAGCGGCGGCCACGTATCACTCGATCGTGCTCAAGGTGGCCGACCAGACCCGTGTGCCGCAGGTCGTGGCGGCGGTGAAGAAGGCGGGCTTCGACCTCGCCGAACGCACCGAAAACGCCGAGCGGGCGGCCGATATCATCCTGACGGTGCAGGCGGTTTTTGCCCTGATCAGCCTCGTGATCGTGGGCATCGCCGCCATCAGCATCAGCCAGATGTTCTATATGATCATCTACCAGCGCCGCCGCGAGATCGGGCTCTTGCGCGCAGTGGGCGCGAGCCGGGGCGATGTGCGGCTGCTGATCCTTGGCGAAGCGGGCTTCATCGGCCTGGCCGGTGGCGCGGCCGGCGCCGCGGTGGGCTGGGGCGCGGCGCGCTTCCTCGACTGGCTGGCGGGCCAGTTGCCGCAGTTCCCCTACAAGCCCGAGTCGTTCTTCCACTTCCCCGGCTGGGTCTGGCTGGCGGCGCTGGGCATCGCGGTGCTGTTCTGCCTGTTCGGCGCCTTCTTCCCCGCCGACGCCGCCGCGCGTCAGGAGCCTGCCGCGGCGCTCACTCAGTGACCGCCACCGGGTGCCCGTGCACCAGGGCGTCGAGCAGATAGTCCACCGGGCCGAGCAATTGCGTCGTCGCCAGTGATGAGAACAGCGTGGCGTCGCGGTCGATGCCGACCACCAGCGCGCCGTCCTCGCGTGCAAAGCCGGCGAGGCTGGCCGCCGGCTCGATGGAACTGCCGGTGCCGAGCGCCAGGAAGACATCGGCGGCGCAGGCCGCGCGCAGGGCGCGCTCCATGATGCCGGCGTCGAGCGATTCACCAAACAGCACGATGTCAGGGCGGACCAGGCCACCGCAGTGGTCGCAGACCGGCGGCAGCTCGGCGATGACCGTGCGCACATCGTCGCGCACTCGGCCGCAATGGGTGCAGCGCGTGCGCCAGATGCTGCCATGCAGCTCGATCTGCTCGGTGGCGGGCACGCGGGCGTGCAGCGCGTCGACGTTCTCGGTGATGAGCGTCACGCGGTCGACCTGATTGCAGAGCGTGGTGAGCGACTCGGGCCACGTGCGGCGCGGGGTGCGGGCGATGCGGTCGCGGCGCCAGAGGTACCAGCGCCAGAGGCGGATGGGGTCGCGGCGGAAGGTGTCGACGGTGGCCAGCTCCTCGGGGGGGTAGTTCACCACCGAGTCTTCCTGCTTTTCGGCCTCGGTCGCCGGGGCCAGATGCTTCTCGGCGCCCAGCTCTTCGCCCACGAAGATCACGACGCGGCGCGCTTTGCCGAGGGCGGTGCGGACTTGCTCGAACGAATCGTGCATCGGCGCTCTCTCGACCCCACAAATTGGCGACCGCGCCAGGCGCGTGCGGCCGACGACCGACCGCGTCCAGCGTGAGCATAGCGCCTCGTCCGGCCGCGGTCGAACATCGATCAACCGGCGCGCGACGGGGGGGCGCGGTGACGTTGACTCCCCGGAAACCATGACCTACCTTGACCCGGCACCCGCCCCGGGGCCCGCGGCGGCGTGTGTCGATTCAAGGATGGCCGGTTGCGCGAACCGCTCAAATTCGGCGACTACTACCTCTTCGAGCGGGTGGCCGTCGGCGGCATGGCCGAGGTCTACAAGGCGGTCTCGTACGGGGTCGAGGGCTTCGAGCGGCTGTTTGCCGTCAAGCGGGTGCTGCCCCAGATCTCCGAAGATCAAGAGTTCATCGATATGTTCATCGATGAAGCCAAGATCGCCGTTCAGTTGACGCACGCGAACATCGGCCAGGTCTTCGAGCTGGGCAACGCCGACAACTCGTACTTCATCTCGATGGAGTTCGTGCAGGGCAAGGACTGCCGGGCGCTGTTCGATCGGGCGAGCACCCGCGGCGAGCACCTGCCCATCCCGATGTGCTGCCACATCATCAAAGAGGTCTGCGAGGCCCTGGAGTACGCCCATAACAAGCGCAATGACCGGGGCGAACCCCTCAAGCTGATCCACCGCGATGTCTCGCCACAGAACATCCTGGTCAGCTACGAGGGCGAGGTGAAGCTGATCGACTTCGGCATCGCCAAGGCGGCGGGCAAGGCCAGCAAGACGCAGGCGGGCATCCTCAAGGGCAAGTTCAGCTATATGAGCCCGGAGCAGGTGCGCGGCAAGCCGATCGACAAGCGGTCGGACCTGTTCTCGCTCGCGGTGTGCCTCTACGAGCTGCTGACGCTGGAGCGCTGCTTTCAAGGCGAGAGCGACTTCTCGACGCTGGAGAAGGTGCGCGAAGTTGAAGTGCGCAAGCCGACGCAGATCAACCGCGCCATTCCGCCCGAGCTGGAGCGCATCATCTATCGCGGGCTGGCCCGTGACCCCGAGCAGCGCTATCAGAGCGCGGCCGAATTCCAGGACGCGCTTCAGAAATTCCTCTATCAATCCGGCGCCTTCTACTCGCGCAAGGATCTGGCCGCCTATATGCGCGGCACCTTCTCGCGCGAGCTGGCGGCCGAGCAGCAGCGGGTGTCGGCCTTTCGGACCTATGCGCGGCAG
>JAGQJJ010000048.1 GCA_020430675.1 Myxococcales bacterium | reverse complement strand
GTAGGCTGCCTGCTTGCGACCCTGCCGGCTGACATCCACCCGCAGATGCCTCGCGTCGATGGCACCGATGTGACGTGGCTCGAGAAGTCGATCGACACCGCAAACGCGCATCTGCCGGCGCTGCGCAGCTTTGTGCTGCCGGGTGGCAACCGGGCCAACGTCGATCTGCACCTGGCGCGCACCGTCTGCCGCCGCGCCGAGCGCCTTTGCGTAACGCTGGCGCGCCGCGAGCCCGAGCTGGATCCGTTCGTGGTGCCTTATCTCAATCGCCTGAGCGATGCCTTGTTCGTTTGGAGCCGCGCCGCTGCGCATCTGGCGGGCGATGAAGAGGTGCTCTGGGCGCCGAACGAGGCCTGATCGGCGCGGGCGGGGCTCATCGCGCGATGGCACGGCCCTCATAGAACGTGAAGTGCTCGCGGAAGCCGAACTTGCGGTAGCACCGAATCGCCGCCGTATTGTCGGCCTGCACGTTGAGCGCCACGTTGTTGACGTGCTGGAACAGGTCGTCGAGCAGCCGCCCCACGCAGAGCGTCGCCAGACCGCCGGCGCGATGCCCCGAATGGGTGACGATATTGCCGATGGCAGCGATGTCATGCGCCTGGCTGAAGACATGAATGCCCGCCACGCTGAGCAGCTCGTCGCCCTGGCGCACGCCGAAATAGAGGCCGGTGTCGAGCTGGGCGGGCTCGAAGAAGTTGTCGGGGTAATGGCGATACAGCTGCATGATCGCCCCGGTATCGCGGTGGGTGAGACGCTCGACCCGGGCGCTTTCGCCTTGCGGGTGATAGTCTTCGGCGACCAGCCCCATGCGGATCATCGGCTTCATGTCGGCGAGTTCGAAGCGCGGCAGCAAGGCATCGCGGTGGTCGGCGTGCAGGTGGCAGTAGAAGCGCCGCGGCAGCTCGTCATGCACGGCCTCGACCAAGGCTTCGATGTCAAGCGGCGCACCGTGCGAGAGCAACGTCGGCACGCTCAGACCGCTGTAGAGCAGCAGGACGCCGCCCAGCTCGGCTTCGTCGATGGCATACCATCGGCAATGCTCGGCGTAGGTGCCATCGAGATCACCCAGCATATAGGCCGCTTCGACGGGATCGCGCCGCAGCGCGACGGGCAGGCGCGGATCGTCGGCGTCGATCGCCCGCGCCAGCCGCGCCCGGGCCCGGGCCGCGTCTGAGACCGGCCGCCGGCCGGGCGTTCGCACCACCGGGATCTCTTCGGTCAGCGCCATCGGCCGCGGAGGCACCGAGCCATGATCGAGCATCTGCGCCGGCATGGGATCGGGCGGTGGCATCGCTGAGGGCTGCGGCGTCTTTGGCACCACCTGCAGCGGGCGCAAAAAATGCCCCGAGCGGCCGCCCTGCTTCTCGACCAGCTCGATGCCGCCGATCTGCATCGTGCGGTCGACCGCCTTGAGCATGTCATACACGGTCAGGGCGGCGACCGAGACCGCGGTCAGGGCCTCCATCTCGACGCCGGTCCGGTCGCGGGCGCGCGCTTCGGCGGTGATTCGAATCTCGCCGGCCGGCGCGTCGACTTGCAGGTCGACCTTCACCGACGACAACGCGATGGCATGGCAGAGGGGGATGAGCTCGGGCGTGCGCTTTGCCGCCATGATGCCAGCGATGCGGGCCGCGGCCAGCACGTCACCTTTTTCGATCTGACCGCCGGCCAGGGCCTCCAGCACCTTCGATGACGCCTTCACGTGACCGCGGTCGATGGCGACGCGCACGGTGACGTCTTTCTGGCCGACGTCCACCATGCGCGCTTCACCGCGCTCGTCGAGGTGCGTGAGTTCGGGCATTGGCGGTCCTCCTCTCCTTCAGACGCATCATACCAAGCGCCAACCGTCGACGGGACCTGCAACCGCGGGCAACGCTTCGGGCTGCCATCCGGCGTTCGCCCTCGCTATGCTGCGGGCGACTTGGGCCGGCCGTCGACGCGGAGGCCGTTCGGAGGATGCCGTGAACGACCTGGGGTTCCGCCTGCTTGTCGCCTGGTACCGATTGCTCGGCGCCTCGGCGGTGCAGGCCGAGTGGAAGGCGCGGCGCGCGCTCAAGCGGCCCGGCGAGGCGGCAGACGCGGCACGCGCGACCGTGCAGCGGACGGCCGACGAGCGCTTTCACTGCGTCTGCGGGCAGCTCCTCGTGGTCGGCGACAAGACGTGCCACGCCTGCGGGCGTCGCCAGTGGCTGCCCGCCGGCGCGCGCCGCGTCCTGCGCACGTTGGGCCTGGTGGTGCCCACCGCCGCGCCAGCCGGCCTCATCATCGGGGTTCTGATCCTGCTCGGCTACGTGGTCGAGATGCGCGTCGGCGGCGGCGGCTTCGTCAATCCGCTCAGCCGCGGCTTTGACCTGTACGTGGTCGGCGCCGCTTTCGGCGACCTGGTCGTCGGCAGCCAGCCCTGGCGCGCCGTGACCTATATCTTCCTGCACGGCGGCTTCATGCACCTGCTGTTCAACGGCATCGCGCTGCTGCAGGTCGGGCCGCTGGTCGAACGCGAGTTTGGCAGCGCGCGCTATCTGTTCTGTTTCATGCTGGCGGGCGTGGCCGGCGTCGCTGTCCCTGCGCTCATCGCGCCCGGGCCTGCGCCGGTCGTCGGCGCCTCGGGCGCGCTGTTCGGTCTGATCGGCATGGCGCTCATCTGGGGCCACCGCATTGGCACCGCGCAGGGGCGCTTCATCCGCGATGTGATGGTGCGCTGGGTCATCTACGCGACGCTCTTTGGCTTCATGATCGGCGGCGTGGCTCACGGCGCCCACTTCGCGGGGCTCGGCGCCGGCATTCTCTGCGGATGGCTGTTTCCGCCGGCGCGCAGCAGCGTCCTGCAGCGTCGTTTGACGCCGGTGCTGGGGCTGGCCGGGGCCGCGATCCTGGTCGCCGGGCTGGCTGCGTTCGGCCTGTGGACGGCCAACGGGCGCCCGGTGCCCGAGGGCATGGATCCGCGCTTTCGCCTCGCGTTGTTGATGGAGCAGGGCCGCCAGGAGGGCTTCAGCGCCGTGCTCGGCGATGACGCGACCGCGCTGCTCGGCGAGGCACGCGATGTGCGCCAGCGCGGGCTGGATCCGGTGGAAGTGCAGGCGCTGGTCCGGCGCGCCGACACCCTCGCGGCGAGCATGAGCCCCGAGCAGCGCCTGGTCTTCCGTCAGATGTTGGCCGAACGCCTGCAGCCCGAGCGGCGGCTCAACGAGCCCTGACCGGCGTCAGCTCTTGGCGCGCACCGGCGGCAGCGCGCCTGAGACGCGGTCTTCGAGCAGCCGCGAGATGGCGCGCCGGAAGGCCAGCCCAAGCTGCAGGTAGCGGTGCTCCATGGCCCGCTCCAGATCCTTGTGCTGGTTGTCGAGGTCGGTGACCTTGAACTCCATGCGCGCCAGCGTGCTCGCCCGCTCGGTCTCGAGCGAGAGCCGGCTCTTCTTGAGCGCGTAGAGCTGCTGCTCGATGTCTGACAGCCGCGGCAGCAGGTCGGCCATGCGGGCGCGAATGCCCGACAGCGTCTCGGCCTCGCCGGTGCGGCGCCGGAAGATGTCTTCGAGCTGATCAAGGCGCGCCGCGATGTCTTCGTGGAAAAGGTCGCGGAAGTCGACCAGCCCGCCGCGTGCGTTGCGGCCGTAGAGCGCCGCTTGATGCTGCTCGATCTCGGTGTAGATCGTCGCGTATTCGGCGTCGAGCGCGCGCACGCGCGCCAGCACCCGGGCCTCATCGCTGCGCGAGGCGGTCATCTGCGACTCGAGCGTCGACTGCTCGTTGGCCAGCGACTCGATCGCGCGCTCCAGCGGGCGCAGCCGGGCCTCCAGCTCCTGCGCCAGCGCGTCGGCGTCGGCCCGGGCCAGCGCCAGATCGGTGCCCACGCGGGCCTGATCGTCGGTGAGCGACCACAGCTCGTCTTGAATCGCTTGCAGCGCCTCGGGCACGCCGTCGGGCCAGAGCTGGTCGAGCACCTCTGACAGATTGCGCGCGTACCGCTCCAGATCAGCCGGGTTGCCCAGCGTGGGCAGGCGCAGATTGCCGCCCATGACCGTCTCGGCCTCGGGATCGGTCGACGACGGCGGCATGCGCGTGCGCACCGGGCTCATGCCCCCGGTGGTGCCCGTCGAAGCCAGCTCGTCCAGCGCCGCCTGAAGCTCGCGCGCGTTCTGAAAGCGTGCGCTGGGGCTCTTTTCGAGGCAGCGCAGCACCAGGCGCTCCATCTCGATCGACACGTCGGGGCGCCGATCGCGAATGGGCCGCGGCCGTTCGGTGAGGTGCTTGCCCATCAGGGTGACCGGGTTCGGATCCGAGAACGCGGGCGTGCCGACCAGCGTCTCGTAGAGCACCAACCCCACCTGATAGATGTCGCTGCGCGCGTCGATGGTATCGGCCCGCGCCTGCTCGGGGCTCATGTACTGCGGCGTGCCGAGCGTCATGCCGGTCGCCGTCGCCGCCAGCTTGGCCGGGTCATCGGCGTGCAGCTTGGCGATGCCGAAGTCGAGCAGCTTGACGAAGTCGCGATGCCGCTGCCCCTCGACCAGCATGATGTTCGCCGGCTTGATGTCGCGGTGGTAGACCCCGCGGGCGTGCGCCGCGTCGAGGCCGGCGCAGATCTGGCGGCCGATGAACGCAATGCGATCGGGCTCCAGCGTGCCGCGCCGCGCCAGCTCTTCGGCCAGCGTCACGCCGCGCAGCAGCTCCATCACGATGAAGCCGATGCCTTCTTCGGCGGTGCCGTATTCGAAGACGCGCACGATGTGCTCGTGCAGCAGCGAGCAGATGACGCGGCCTTCCTGAAGGATGCGCGCCAGCGGATCGCGTCGGTTCTGCAGGTTGCGGGCGAGCACCTTGACGGCGTACCGGCCGCCGGTGCGTACATGCTGCGCTTCGTAGACCGCCGCCATGCCCCCGGCCGCGATGAGCCCGGTCAGGAGGTAGTCGCCGAGCCGCGTGTCGGTCAAGGTATCCACGGGGGCAGAGTACTCGCCCACCGGGCCGATGACAATCGATCGCGGACCGGGTACGGTGCGCGCCCGAACCCCGGTGGACGGAGGCGCGCATGGCAGGCGATTTGACGATTCGTGACGCGGAGTTGGTGCTGCCCGAAGGCATCGTGAGGGGCGATCTGCTCATCCGCGACGGGCGCATCGCCGCCATCGGGGATGTCGGCAAGGGGGCAGGGGAGCAGTTCGACGCCCGTGGCCTGACCCTGATGCCAGGTGTCATCGACCCGCAGGTGCATTTTCGTGAGCCGGGCATGACGCACAAGGAAGACCTGGCGACCGGCAGCGCTGCGGCCGCCGCCGGTGGGGTCACCGCCTTCCTCGAGATGCCCAATACGCGCCCGACCACCACCACGCCCGAGGCCTTGCAAGACAAGCTCGACCGCGCAAGGGGCCGCTGCCGGGCCCATCATGGCTTCTTCTTCGGCGCCACGGTCGACAATATCGACGTGGTGGCCGCGCTCGATCCGCGCACCGTGCCGGGCATCAAGATCTTCATGGGCAGCAGCACCGGCCCGCTGCTCGTGGACGAGCAGTCGGCGCTCGAAGGCCACTTCGCGGCCTCGAAGGTGCCGCTGGTGGTGCACGCCGAGGACGAGACGCGGCTGCGGGCCCGCCAGGCCCAGTTTGCGGGCGCGACCGATCCGGCCATGCACCCCATCATCCGCGATGAGATCTGCGCCCTCATCGCCACGACGCGGGCCGTCGAGCTGGCGCGCCGCCACCAGAAGCGCTTGCATGTCCTGCACTTGAGCACCGCCGAGGAGGTGGTGTTCCTGCGCGGCCTGCCCGACGAGGGCTTGATCACCGCCGAGACGCTGCCGCAATACCTGTGGCTCGATGACTCGCATTACGCCCGCTTGGGCACACGCCTGCAGATGAACCCACCGGTGCGCGCGAAGCGGCACGGCGAGGCGCTCTGGGCCGGGCTGCACGATGGCACCCTCGCCTGCATCGCCACCGATCACGCGCCGCATACCCTCGCCGAGAAGGCATTGCCCTTCGGCCAGGCGCCGAGCGGCATGCCTGGCGTCGAGCTTTCGCTGCCCCTGTTGCTGCACGCCGCCCACACCGGGCGCTGCACGTTGGCTCAGGTGGTCGAGTGGATGTGCGCCGCGCCGGCCCGCATCTATGGCTTGACGGGCAAAGGACGCCTCGCGGTCGGCGCCGATGGCGATGTCGTGCTGGTCGACCGCAACGCCACGCGCGAGGTGACCGCCGATCGCCTCTTCACCAAGGTCGGCTGGAGCCCGTTTGAGGGCTGGCACCTGACCGGCTGGCCGGTGATGACCGTGCTCGCGGGCCGACCCGTGTTTCGCGACGGCGCGCTGGTCGAAGGCGTCTTCGGCGAACCGCTCAAGTTCGATCATGTCGCCCGTCTGCCCAGGCGCCGCGCGACCTGAACGCGGGGCTCGCCCGCGGTCGGCGCCGGTCGGTATACTGCCTCGGTTTGGGGGGAGTACCGGTTGGCGGACCGATGGTATGCGGCCATCTTCGGCGTGGTCCTGGGCGCGATGGCGGGCGCTCCCGCTCGCGCTGCGCCCGAAGGCTCGCTCGCGGGCATCGCGGTGCGCCCGCCCCCCCTCGGCGGCGCTGCGATCACCGCCCCGCCGGCCGTGCCCGAGGGCTTTGCGCTGATCCGGCCTGGCCTGTTCCGGCGCGGATCGCCCGACGACGAACCCGGCCACGACGCCGATGAGTCGCCCACGCACCCGGTGCACGTCACCCGACCCTTCCTTATCGGCGCCACCGAGGTCACCCGCGGCGACTGGCGCGCCCTGCTGCGCGCAGTGCCCCGGCGGCCGCCGGGCTGCGACGACCGGTGCCCGGTCGAGCGGGTGAACTGGTACGAAGCGGTGGCGTGGCTCAACGCGCTCTCGGCGGTCGAAGGCCGACCCGCCTGCTACGTGCTGCGCGGCTGCGAGGGTCTGCCCGGCGACGGGGCGTTCACCTGCGCGGGCGCCGACTTCGCCGGCCTCGACTGCCAGGGCTATCGGCTGCCGACCGAAGCCGAGTGGGAGTACGCAGCTCGGGCCGGTACGCAGACCACACGCTACTCGGCCGGCGACGACGAAGCCGCGCTGGCGTCGGTGGCCTGGTATGCGGGCAACAGCCAGGGCCGATTGCGCCCGGTCGGCGGGCGCGCGCCCAATCGCTGGGGTGTGTGGGACGCGCACGGCAACGCCCTGGAGTGGGTCTTCGACGTCTACGCGCCCTACCGCGTGCTCGGCCTCGGCCCCCTGCGCGACCCCACCGGCCCCGCGCTCGCCGACCTGCGGCGCCGCGACCGCAAGGCGCGCGGCGCGCGCGTGGTGCGCGGCGGTTCGTTCTGGAGCGACGTCGGCAGCGCCCGCGCCGCCGAGCGGGGCGGCGTCCTGCCCGACCGCGCGCTTGACGGCCTGGGCTTCCGCCTCGCCCGCACCTGGACCGGCGGCGATCCCTGACAACGTCCCGCCTCCCGGAAACCCCTCATCGACGCCGCCATCGCAATCCGCTAGAAATAGGCCGCCTCAAAATAGAACCATTTGGTCATGAATGCGGTTCTGGGTCGTGGCTGCCGCGACTGGGCTCGGGAGAGAAGCAATGTCGTTGTCGCTCGCGCAGTGGTTGGTCTACTTGCAGACCGTTCAGTCCGATCTGGCCCGCGGCGGACAGCTTATCCCCGACGCCCGGGCCCTGCGGCACGAGATCAACGCCATCGTCGCCCGTTGCCTGCCCGCCCTGCGCGCCGCCGAGGGCGACGGCGCGGCTTCGGCGGTCTGGCGGGCCGTCGATGACGCCGAGATGGCCCTCGAAGACGCCCATGGCCTCGTCTTCCACCTGCTCGAAGTCGTCGAACAGCAAGGCGCCCGTACCGACCGCGCCCCGGCCCGCGCGCTGCGCGAGGCGCTGTATCCGGGCATGGCATCCCACGGGCCGCTGCGCATCGAAGACCTGCCTGACGCTGACCTCTCCGCATGCCTGACCGATCCGCGCGTTTGCCGCTGGATCGACCTTCTGCGCGACGCGGTGCCGGCCTTGCCCGCGCACCTCACCGAGTGCCGCCGGGCCAGCGATCGACTCGAAGACTTGCGGACCGTCCTCCGCATGCGGTTCGACGCCGGTGTGCTCAGCCGAGCCGAGGCGCGCGCCGAATGCCGCCTGTTTGCCGCTCACCTGCGCGTTCGCCTCGCCGCCGAGGCCCCCCAGAACACCAGCGTCGCCGAGCTGCTCGCCGCCTGTGACGCCCGCTTCTCGCGGCAGGCCTCGCTGGCCCAGGACCATCGGTTCCCGCCCACCGCGGACGTGCTGCCCGCGCTGGTCGATGTCTCGGCCTTCACCACCGGCAGCCCCCTTCCGCCCGCCGCCTCCGCCTGACGATTGACAGGCTTCGCCGCGTGCGAAACCATCGCCGCGGAGGTGATCCCATGCGCCGTTCTCTCCTGCCTCTCCTGGCCTGCCTTACGCTCGTCGCCTGCCGCGACGAGGCGCCGCCCGGGCCGACGCCCACCCCCGAAGGCCAGACGCCGGCCGTCCCCTCGGCGACGCCCCTGATCTCACCGGACGCGCCGCCGCCCGAGGCGGCCGAGGCCGCGCCGGTGGCGCCGACGATCGCGCCTTCGGCCAGCGCCGAGCCGCTGCGGGTCGCGGTCGCGGTGCCCGAGGGCGAGGTCGATGGGCTGGTCCGCCCCTCGATCACCTTCAACAAGCCGGTGCGGGCCCTCGGCGAAGGCGATGATGCGTCGCCGCCCGCGCTCATCGAGCCGGCGATCCCCGGTCGCTGGCGCCGGCTGGGCAGCGCGACGATCGAGTTCGTACCCGACAGACCCGCGCCGTTGGCGACCGCCTACACGGTGCGCGTGCCGGCCGGGTTGGTCGCGCTCGATGGCGGCACGCTTGCCGACGAGCACCACTTCTCGTTCGAGACCGCGCGCCCGCGGCCCTTGCATGGCTCGCCGGTGAACGCCTGGAGCCCCTATCGCTTCGCGCGGTCTGATGAAGTCTTCGAGGTCTACTTCGACCAGCCGCTGGTTCGGGCGACGCTCGACGCTGGGATCGTCATCCGTGGCCCGCAGGCCGACACGCCGGTCGAGATCATGGCCATCGAGCCGCAGGGCAAACCCGATCCGGTCACCAGCGTGGTCACCGATCGCCGGGTGCTGGTGCGCTTCAAGCCCAAGCGCCCGCTGACGCTCGACGCCGAGCACGAGCTGGTCTTTGCGCCGACGCTGCGCGGCGAAGAGGGCCCGCTGACGCCGAAGGACGAGGTGGTCTGGCCCTTCCGCACCTATGGCCCGCTGGTCGCCACCTTCGTCGGCTGCAAGTCGTGGTACGGCGCCTGCGCGAGCGGGCCGCTGACGGTCGAGTTCTCGACGCCGGTGACGACCAAGGCGCTCAAAGCCGCGCTCGCCGTCGAGCCGCCGGTCGATCTGTACTGGTCCGATGACGAGCAGGCCGAGAGCACGACCTGGGCCATCTCGGGCGCGTGGCAGCCCGCCTCGCGTTATCGCATCCGGCTCGCGGGGCTGACCGACACTTTCGGGCAGCGCCTTGAAGCCCACGAAGGCGAGCTGGTCACCGGCGACTTCTCGCCGTACCTGGGCACGCTCGACGACGAAGCCTTGCTCGAACGCGGTTTGCGCGCCGCGCTGCCGTTGGTGCACGTCAACATGGAGAAGGTCGAGGTCGGCTTTGCCCACCTGAGCGTCGAGTCGGCGCTGCCCTGGATTCAGCAGCCGTGGCGCAAGGAGGCACCGTCGGGCCTGACATGGCGCGAGGTGCACCTGGAGGGTCTGCGCAACCAGCGGCTGCGCACGCCACTTGACCTCGACCCGCTGTTCAGCGCGCCGCCCGACGCGCCCGCCGGCAAGGTCGCGCTGGTGCGCCTGCAATGGCAGGAAGGCCGCGACAAGCGCAGCGCCAGCACCGTGGTACAGGTCTCGGGCCTCGGGGTGCATGTCAAGACCTCGCCCAACAACACCGCCGCGTGGGTGTGGACCCTGGCGGACGGCAAGCCGGCGGCCGGCGCCGAGGTCGTGCTGCTCGACGCCGACGGCAAGGCGTTGGCCCAGGCGACCACCGCCGATGATGGCGTGGCCCAGTTGCCCGGCGTCGACGCGATGCCGCTGCCGCAGAAAAACCAATGGGGCGGGCGCCTTTACGGCCCGCCATTCATCGCGGCCAAAGTCACGCTGGGCGGCGACGTCGCCGTGGCCACCACCCGCGACACCTGGAGCTTCTCGGCCTATCGCTTCGGGCTCGACGGCGCGTGGGAGAACACCCCGCCCGAGGCCGAAGGGCTGGTCTTCACCGAGCGCGGCATCTACCGGCCTGGCGAGACGGTCTACGTCAAGGGCCTGCTGCGCGAGCGCAGCCTGGGCAAGCTGCGCACGCCGACCGACCGCTCGGTCAAGATCGTGCTGCGCGATCCCGATGGCGACGAGATCAGCACCACCACCAAGCCGCTCTCGGCCTTCGGCACCTTCGACGCCGAGCTGGCGCTGCCCGCCGACGGCCGCCTGGGCACCTATGGCGTGAACGTCACCGATGAGACCACCGGCCTCGAGTGGTCGACCTCGGCGCGCGTGGCCGAGTACCGGCCGCCGGCCTTCCTGGTCGACGTGCAGCCCGGCGACGCGGCGCGCTACGCCGGCGAACCGGTCAAGGCGGTGGTCGAAGGCCACTACCTGTTCGGCGCCATCATGGCCGGCGCCGAGGTCTCGTGGTCGATGGCCGCCGCCCCGGGGCGCTTCGAGCCCGCCGAGGCCGACGGCTATGTCTTCGGCCACCGCTTCGAATGGTGGGAGGACGAGTCCGGCGGCGAGTCGGTCGTCGCTGGCGGCACCTGGACGCTGGGCGACGATGGGCGCTTCCAGATCACCGCCGGCCCGGCCGAGACCCCGAAGGACCGGCCGCAGACCTACACCGTCGAAGCGCGCGTCACCGACGTCGACCGCCAGCAGGTGGCCGGCCGCGCGAGCTTCCCAGTGCACCCGGCCGCTCATTACGTCGGCGTTCGCGGCCCCGCGGGCTTTGCCGAGGCCAGCAAAGGTTTTGACGTGCAGCTCGTCGCCCGCGCCGCCGATGACGAGCGCCGCGTCGCGGTCAATGGCGTGACGCTCAAGCTGATCAAGCACCAGTGGAACACCGTCAAGAAGAAGAACGCCTGGGGCGCCTTTGAGACGGTGAGCGAGCGCCAGGAGGTCGAGGTCGCGCGCTGCACGGTTGATGTGCCCGCCGACGCGCCCGCAAAGTGCGCGCTGACCGCGCCCGACAGCGGCTACCACGAGCTCGTCGCCGAGTCGACCGATGTCGCCGGCCGCACCACGGTCACCACCGACGGCCTGTGGGTCACCGGCCCCGGCTACGCGGCCTGGCTGCGCGACGACGACAACCGCGTGCAGGTGGTTGCCGATCGCGGCACCTACGATGTGGGCGACACCGCCCGCCTGCTCGTGCAGAGCCCGTACCCCGAAGCCGAAGCGTGGGTGACCGTCGAGCGCGAAGGCATCCTCTCGCAGCAGCGCATGCGTCTGCAGGGCACGGCGACCGCGATCGAGATCCCCATCACCGAAGAGATGATCCCCAACGCCTTCGTCGGCGTTGTGCTCGCTCGCGGCCGCGTCGATGCGCCCGGCAAGCCGGGAGACCCGGGGCGGCCTTCGTTCCGCATCGGTTACCGCGAGCTGCGCGTCGTGAAGGCCGAGAAGCGCCTCGCCGTGCAGGTCACGCCGGACGCGCCCGAGAAGCGCCCTGGCGACGAGTTGAAGGTGGCGTTGGCCGTGACCGACCGCCACGGCAAGGGCGCGCCCGCCGAGCTGACGGTCTGGGCCGTCGACGAAGGCGTGCTGGCGCTCACCGGCTACCAGACGCCCGACCCGATCGACGCGCTGTATCGCCGCCGCGCGCTCAGCGTGCACCAGACCAACAACCTGCTCGCCCTGGTGCCGCAGCTCAGCTACGGCGAAAAGGGTCGCGACGCGGGCGGCGGCGGCGGCGCCGGCGAGGCGATGAGCATGCGCAGCCGCTTCCGCACCACGCCGTTTTTCATGGGCAGCGTCGTCGCTGGGCCCGACGGCAAGGCCACGGTCACCGCGAAGCTGCCCGATAACCTGACCACCTTCCGCATCATGGCGGTGGCCATCAGCAACACCGATCGCGGCGGATCGGGCGCCTCGCCGGTGATCGTCAGCAAGCCGCTGCTCGCCCGCCCGGCGCTGCCCCGCACGGCCCGCCTGGGCGATCGCTTCACCGCCGGTGCGGTCGTGCACTGGCGCGGCGACCAACCGATCGAGGTCAAGGTCACCGGCAAGGCCGAGGGCCCGATCACCGCGCTCGGCGGCCTGGAGCGCACGCTGACCCTGCCGCCCGGCAAAGGCATCGAGGTCCGCTTCGACTTCGAGGCGACCGGCATCGGCGAGGCGCGCATGCAGTTCACGGTCAGCGGCGGGGGCGAAAACGACGGCGTCGAGAGCCACCTGCCGGTCAAGCGACCGACGGCGCTTGAGACCGTGGCCATCTATGGCGA
>JAGQJJ010000487.1 GCA_020430675.1 Myxococcales bacterium | reverse complement strand
GCTGCGCGCCGGTCTGCCATGGCGATCAGGACTGCGCCGACGGCATGGCGTGCAACGCGGCCGACGTTTGCCTGCCCGATCCGGGCTGTCCGATGTGCGCCGTCTGCGCGGGCTGGTGCGTGCCGGCCGATGCGTGCGTCTGCGACGCGGTCTTTGCGCCGGTCTGCGGCGCCGACGGCCACACCTATGCCAACCCTTGCGAGGCGCGCTGCGCCGGCGTGCCGGTTGCCCACGACGGCGAGTGCGCCGTCGATTGCGTCTGCCCGGCGATCTTCGCGCCGGTCTGCGGCACCGATGGCGTGACCTACGGCAACGCCTGCGAGGCGGGCTGCGCCCACGTGGCCATCTCGTATGAGGGGGAGTGCCGGCCCCGCTGAGCCGGCCTCAACGCGCGGCGCGGTTCAGCCGACCCGCGCCGCGCGGCGCCGGACGCTGACCGGCTCCATCGACATCGTGTCGTGCTCGCGGTCACCCGTCTCGGGGTCGAGCCGGTCTTCGAGCCGGGCGAGCACCGCGCGCACGTCGTCGGTCGATTGCGGCCGGTCGCTGGCGCGCTTCTCCAGCATCCACATCACCAGGTCGGCCAGCTCGCGGTCGACGTACGGCGCGATGGTGGCCAGCGGGCGCAGCGCCTCGCTGACATGCTTGACCAGCTCGGCCATCTGCGTGGGCGCCATGAACGGCGGGCGGCCGGCGAGCGCCTCGTAGGCGATGACGCCCAGGCTGTAGAGGTCGGTGCGGCCGTCGACGGCGCGATCGAGCGCCTGCTCGGGCGCCATATAGCGCGGGCTGCCCATGAGCACGCCCTTCATCGTGAGGCGGCCGCGCATCTGCCAGCAGGCCATGCCAAAGTCGAGCACCCGCACCAGCACCCAGTCTTCGCTGCCGGGCATGAGCGATTCGAGGTGCACGTTTTCGGGCTTCAGATCGCGGTGCACGATGCCCATGGCATGGGCCGCGCTGAGCACGTCGCAGATCTGATCGAGCATGCGCACGGTGGTCAGCGCGCTGAGCGGGCCGCGGGCGAGGCGCTCGGCCAGCGTCCAGCCGCTGCTGAGCAGCTCGGTGACCAGATAGGGCACAAAGCCGCCGATCAGGCCGAAGTCGTAGAGCGGCAGGGCGTTGGGGTGGTCGAGGGTGGCGATGACCTCGGCCTCGCGGGCGAATCGGCGCCCGCGAATGCTGAGCAGGCCGTTGTCGATGGCGTGCAGCATCTTGAGCGCGACCGGGTGGTCACCTTCGAGACGCACCGCGCGGTAGACGTTGGCCGTGCCCCCCCGACCGATGCACTCGACGACGCGGTATTTGCCATCGACCTCGCGACCGACCAGCGAATCCGGCACTGCGTCAAGTTGGGCAAAAAGGGGGGTGGCTTCGACCATGGTGATTCCGATGTTCCCTCGTGAATCGCAGATGGTGTTTACCGGGATCGGCCCCCCCTGTCTGCACCGGAAAGCGCGTACGGGTTCGTCACGTATCGGGTAACACCGTGGTCAAGTCTGCGATTTTTCTCGCAGCCCCCGGGGAAAGTCCCCTGCTGCGCCAGGCGATGCACCGCCATCGGCTGCGTTTCTCACCGCTCGAGGTCGCGCTGCGATGCCTTCGGGTTCGTGCCTTGCCGCTGTCGGCGCCTCGCCCGGCTCGCGATGGGCACTTTCCCCGGGTTCTGCCAGACCCTGGCGGGCGCGCGTCAGGTCGGCGCGCTGCGGGCGACCCGGAAGCCGAGCGTGGGCAGCACCCGGTCGATCGCCTGGGTGAAGCGGCTGGCCGCGCGGCACTCGGTGGGGCCGCTGGCCCAATGGCCGCCCTTGATGACCCGCTGGCGCGCGCCTTCCATCCAGGTGCTGGTCCACTCGCTGACCCCGCCAGCGAGGTCTTCGACGCCGTAGGGGCTGACGTCGGTGGCAAACGCACCGCCGGCGCCGCGCGCGGGCGGGCCCGGGCGGCTGATGCCCATATGACAGAAGGTAGGCTCCCAGGTGTCGCCCCACGGGAAGAGGCGCCCGTCGGCGCCGCGCGCGGCTTTCTCCCACTCGACCTCGGTGGGCAGGCGGTGGCCAGGGCCCTCGATGGTGTCGAGCCACTGGCAGTAGGCCTCGGCGTCTTCGAAGCTGACGTTGACCACCGGCCAGTCGGGATGCCAGGGCATGCCGTGGGCGTCTTCGTCGGGGATGATGAAGCGGCCTTCGAGGTCGATGGGCCACAGCGGCGGGCCGTTGGGCGTCTCGCGCGGGGCGCGGGCGCGGGCGATGGTCGGTCCGTCGGCGGCGAGCAGGGCGTGCAGGAACTCGCGGTATTGCGCGGCGCTGACCGGGCGGCGGGCGATGAAGAAGTCGTCGACCTCTTGCGTGCGCGCCGGCCGGGCGAGCTGCGCGTGCGGGTCGCCGCCGAGGCGGGCGGGGCCGAAGGCGACGTGCACGAA
This sequence comes from Myxococcales bacterium, assembly GCA_020430675.1. The sequence goes on along the minus strand of JAGQJJ010000487.1, from coordinate 1,869 downwards.
GTCGGCGCCGCGCGCGTGGTCGGGGAAGAGGCGCAGGCGCAGGCGCAGGCGCTCCTGGCGGCTGATATAGACCGGCACCGCGGTCGCGGCCAGGCCAGGCGCGTGCAGCTTGAGCAGGTAGCTGCCCATCGGCATCGGCTCGATGACCGCGGGCGTGAGGCCCAGCGCGCGGGGTTTGACCGGCGTGAGCACGCGGTCGACCAGGCGATACGAGTACAGCGTGGCGGTGACGCCCGCCGGCAGCGTCTGCAGCTCGAAGCGCCCGTCGCCCTTGAGGCGGTCGGAGAAGAAGCCCTCTTCGTCGTCGAAGGCGCGCACGAGCTGTTCGTAGAGCGCCATCGCCACCTTGTCGTCGTCGCGCTCGGCGGTCTCGAAGGCGCTGTAGTAGAGCGAGCAGAGCGCGCGACGCGCGGCCGGGTGCTCGCGGTCGATCTCGAGCGCGGCGTGGTAGGCGACGAGCGCCTCTGACAGCGAGTGGGCGGCGGCGATGCGCGCGGCCATCTCGGCGTCTTCCTGGTTCCACAGGCGGCTGCGCTCGGCGACGGGCGCCCAGGGCGCGACCTTGGCCCGCATCTTGGCGGTCTTGGCCTGAAGCTGCCGCTGCTGCTCGAAGCGCGAGTAATAGGACTCGGCGGCTTCGGTGCCCGCTTCGAGCAGGCGTTTGCGCTCGGCCTCGCGGCGGGCGCGGTCCTGCTCGCCTTCGAGGAAGCGCTCGATCTGGTCGGCCACCGCGGCGGCCGAGCGCGGGCGGTGGCCCGGGTCTTTGCTGAGGCATTGCAGGCAGAGCTGCTCGACGGCAAACGGGATGTCGCGATCGGGCGCGCGGCGGCTGGGCGGCACGACCTGGTCGCCGAGCACCGCCGAGCGGACCACGCGCAGCGAGGGGCCGTCGAAGGGCGGCTCCAGCGTCAGCAGCTCGTAGAGCAGCGCGCCGAGGCTGTAGATGTCGCTGTGCGCGCCCACCTTGTCGTTGCGGCCCGCGGCCTGCTCGGGCGCCATGTACTGCGGGGTGCCGGTGACCTCGCCCGAGAGCGTCTGGAAGCGCGACTCGGTCTCGCGGGCGGTGGCGATCGGCTCGTCGCCGGTCACGTCGCCGCCGATGGGCTTGGCGAGGCCCCAGTCCATCACCGTGACCTCGCCAAATTCGCCGAGCATGACGTTGTCGGGCTTGAGGTCGCGGTGCATGACGCCGCGGCTGTGGGCATACGCCATGGCGCGGCAGATCTGGGCGAAGAGCGTCAGCAGGCGCACGCGGCCAAAGAGGCGGGTGGTCTCGGCGTCCTGCTCGCGCAGGTCTTCGATGACGTCGCGCAGCGTGCGGCCCTCGATGCGCTTCATCGCAAAAAAGAGGCGGCCGTCGCCCAGTCGGCCGAGGTCGTAGACCGGCGGAACGCCCGGGTGCTGGAGCTGGCCGGTCACCCGGGCCTCGTCCATGAAGCGCAGGCGCAGCGCCGGGTCTTTCTGGTCGGCGTCGTGCAGCAGCTTGAGCGCGACGGGGCGGTCGAGCGCCAGGTCGCGCGCTTCGAGGATGAGGCCCATGCCGCCGCGGCCGATCTCGTCGCCGATGGCGTAGCGATCGGCAGGCTCGGGCAGGTCGGGCAGGCCCTCGTCGGGCGAGTCGGAGGCGCCGGCGCCGATGGGCGGCGCGGTATCGCCCCAGGCGTCGCCGGAGTCGTCGGAGAGCGGCTCGAGGTCGGCCGAGTCGATGACCTCGGGTCCGGGGTCGACGAGACGCCCGGCGCGCGCGGGCGCGGCGGGCGGCACCGGGGTCGCCCGTTCGTGGCCGGGCACCGGCGGGGTGCGGCGGCGGCCGTCCGCGCCCCGCGACGTGTCGGCGCCCTCATCCCACGCCGCGGCGGGCGTATTGCG
>JAGQJJ010000486.1 GCA_020430675.1 Myxococcales bacterium | reverse complement strand
TGAAGGCGCAGACGCTGGCCGCGGTGCGCGGCACGGTGCAGGCCGACATCCTCAAGGAGGATCAGGCGCAGAACACCTGCATCTTCTCGACCGAGTTCGCCCTGAAGATGATGGCTGACATTCAGCAGTACTTCATCGACAACGGGGTGCGGAACTTCTACTCGGTGTCGATCAGCGGCTATCACATCGCCGAGGCGGGCGCGAACCCGATCAGCCAGCTCGCGTTCACGCTGGCCAATGGCTTCACCTACGTCGAGGCCTATCGGGCGCGCGGCATGAGCGTGGACGCCTTTGCGCGCAACCTCTCGTTTTTCTTCAGCAATGGCATCGACGCCGAGTACGCGGTGATCGGCCGGGTGGCGCGCCGCATCTGGGCGGTGGCGCTGCGCGCGCTGTACGAGGCGGGGCCGCGCAGCCAGCAGCTCAAGTACCATATCCAGACGTCGGGCCGGTCGCTGCACGCGCAGGAGATCGCGTTCAACGACATCCGCACGACGCTGCAGGCGCTGTACGCCATCGCTGACAACTGCAATAGCCTGCATACCAACGCCTACGATGAGGCGATCACCACGCCGACCGAAGAGTCGGTGCGGCGGGCGCTGGCGATTCAGCTGATCATCAACCGTGAGCTGGGGCTGACGAAGAACGAAAACCCCTTCCAGGGCGCGTATTTCATCGAGCGGCTGACCGAGATCGTCGAAGAGGCGGTGCTGGCCGAGTTCGATCGGCTCACCGAGCGCGGCGGGGTGCTCGGCGCGATGGAGGTGATGTATCAGCGGTCGCGCATTCAAGAGGAGTCGATGCACTACGAGCGGCAGAAGCACTCGGGCGCGCTGCCGATCATCGGGGTGAACACCTTCTTGCCGGCCGAGGCGCCCGAGGGCGTGGTGGAGGTGGCGCTCATTCGGGCCTCCGAAGAAGAGAAAGCGGCCCAGATCGCCGGGGTCGAGGCCTTTCAGGCCCGCGCGCCCGAGCGGGCGAAGGCGGCGCTGGCAAAGCTGAAGCAGACCGCGCTTGAAGGCGGCAACCTGTTTGTCGAGCTGATGGAGACCGTCAAGACATGCAGTCTGGGTCAGATCACCGAGGCGCTGTTCCAGGTGGGCGGCCAGTACCGCCGCAATATGTGAGCGCGATGGCTGCGCCCAATGAAGAACGGGGCGAGCGGCGGGCCTCGATGGCCGTGGTGTACTTCGGCATCGGCTTTGCGCTGGCGGCGGGGCTGACCGCGGTGGCGCTGGTGCTGGCCCGGCCGGTGCTGGTGCCGCAGGACGCGCCGCCGTTCATCCGCACGCTGGCGATGTGGGGGCCGCTGATCACCGGCATTCCGTACGGCGGGCGGGTGGCCTGGTTTGGCATGCGCGAGGATCTGCGGCTGGGCAAGGCCCTGCTGCGGGCGTTGCGGCCATGAGCGAGCACATCTCACCGCCGGTGTCGAAAAACCCGCCGCTGGTCGGCGGTTTGCTGCGCTTGGTGGCCGGGCTGATGGAGACGTCGTGGCCGGGCAATTTTCTGGCGAAGCGCACGCTGGGCGATCTGGGGGTGCCGTTCCTGCGGGCGGCGCCTTGCGATGAGCCGCTGCCGGCGGTGCATCCGCTGCTGGCCGACACCGGGTTGCAGCGGGTCGGGGCCCAGGGGGCGCCGGCAGTGCCCGAGGGCGATTTTGCGCGGCTGCCGGTGCCCACGGCGGCCGATTATGTGGCGGCCTATGCGGGCGGGCGCACGACGCCGAATGATGTGGCGGCGCAGGTTTTTCAGGCGGTGCAGCGGCTCGACGCCGGGCCGACGCCGCTGCGGGCCATCATCGCGCAGAACATGACCGATCTGGGCGCGCAGGCTGAGGCCTCGACGGCGCGCTGGAAGGCGGGGCAGCCGCTCGGGCCGCTCGATGGCGTGCCGGTGGCGGTGAAGGACGAGCTGGATCAAGCGGGCTATCCGACGACGGTGGGCACGCAGTTCATGGGCCAGAAGGCGGCGCGCGCCGACGCGACGGTGGTTGCCCGGCTTCGGGCGGCGGGCGCGCTGCTCATCGGCAAGGCCAATATGCAGGAGATCGGGCTCGGGGTTTTTGGGCTCAACCCGCATCACGGACCGGCGCGCAACCCGTGGGATCTGACGCGCATGACCGGCGGCAGCTCCAGCGGGCCGGCGGCGGCGGTGGCGGCGGGCCTTTGCCCCATCGCGGTGGGCGCCGATGGCGGCGGTTCGATCCGCATCCCGGCGGCGCTCTGCGGGCTGGTGGGGCTGAAGGCGACCTACGGCCGCGTGAGCGAGCACGGCGCGGCGCCGCTTTGCTGGTCGGTGGGCCATGTGGGGCCGCTGGCGGCGAGCGCGCGAGACGCGGCGCTGGCCTATGCGCTGATGGCCGGGCCGGATGATCACGACGGCAATACCCGCTGGCAGCCGCCGGTGGACCTCGATCGGCTGGGCGACGCGGCGCTTGATGGGCTGCGGGTGGGCGTCTTCCGGCCGTGGGTCGAAGACGCCGACGCGGTGATGGTCAACGGGTTCGATCGGGCGCTGGCGGCGTTGCAGGGGCGGGGCGCGAAGGTGGTCGAGGTCGAGCTGCCCGATCTGGAGCTGTGCCGGGTGGCGCACTCGGTGACGATCACCGGCGAGATGGTGCAGAGCCAGACGCCGTTTTTTGCAAAGCACCGCAAGGATTACGCGGCGGCGACGCGCATCTTTCTGGCGCTGGCCGAGCGGGTGACGCCGAGCGATTACCTCAAGGCGCAGCGCCTGCGGGTGCGCATCTACGCGCATTTCATGCGGGCGCTGGCCGCGTGCGATGTGATCGCGACGCCGTCGACGGGCTGCACCGCGCCGTTGATCCCCGCGGGCGCGGCCGAGAGCGGGCTGTCGGACTTGAACCTCACGCTGAAGATCATGGGCCACTCGCACCCGGCGAACCTGACCGGGCTGCCGGCGATCAGCGTGCCGGCGGGCTATGACCCGCGCGGGCTGCCCATCGGGGTGCAGTTCATCGGGCGTCCGTGGGCCGAGAGCACCCTGCTGCGGTTGGCGGCGACGCTGGAGCCGCTGCTGGAGCGACGGCGGCCACCGGTCTTTGCGGCCTTGCTCGGCAACATTTGAGGGCCACTTCGGGCGGCCGACTGGAACTGTCAGCGGCACTCGGGCTATGTGATTTATTCGAGGGGGGTTCGCGGCCATCGAAGCGCGCTTCTGATGCGTCGATCGCGCGCGCCCCGCCCGCTCCGGATCGAGGTGAGCGATGCGCGTGCGTTTCTCCGTGCTGGCGGTGTCGGTCTTGGCGCTGGTCCTGGCGCTCGGGTGCGATGGCGAGAAGGTGCCCCCGCGTGCCGGCGATGGGCTGGGGCCGGATCCGGATGAGGGGCTGGCCGACGTCTCGATGATCGACGGCGGCGGGTCCGATCGCGGACCGCCCCCAATCGATATGCGGGTGCGCGACGCCGAGCCGGACGCGGCGCCCGACGCGGCGCCCGACGCGGCGAGCGACATGCTCATCGACGGCTGCGTGCCGGGCGATGAGGTCTGCAACGGCGGCGATGACGACTGCGACGGGCGCGTCGACGAGGACGATCCGGGCCTGGGCGATGCCTGCGAGACCGGCGAGTCGGGGCTCTGCGCCCGCGGCACGCTGCAATGCGGTGACGCGGTGCTGGTCTGCGTGCCGCTGCCGCTGGCGCGTGATGAGGCCTGCAACGGCATCGATGACGACTGCGACGGCAATGTGGACGAAGACGCGCCCGAGAACGGCCAGGCCTGCGCGTCGGGGCGGCCGGGCGTCTGCGCCGAGGGCGCGCGGTTGTGCCGCGATGGCACGCTGCTGTGCTTGCCGACGGCGACGCCGGCGCCCGAGGCCTGCAACGGGCGCGACGACAACTGCGACGGGCGCGTCGACGAGAACGACCCCGAGGGCGGCTTCGCCTGCGATCTGGGGCAAGGCGGCGCCTGCCGCGCCGGCCGCACGGCCTGCGTCGACGGGGCGGTGGCCTGCGTGGAGGGTCCGCCGGGCGCCGAGCGCTGCGATGGGCGTGATGAGGACTGCGACGGCAATATCGACGAGGATGTGGGCGATCTGGGCCCCTGCGACACCGGCGAGCCCGGCGCCTGCGCCCGCGGGGCGCGCCAATGCGTGAACGGCGCGGTGTTCTGCCTGCCGGTCGACGACGCGCTCGCTGAGCTGTGCAACGGGCTCGATGATGACTGCGATGGCATCATCGACGAGGCGGTCGAGGCGCCGAGCTGCTATCCGGGCCCCGAAGGCACCGCCGGCGTGGGGCTCTGTCGCAGCGGCGCGAGGCGCTGCGAGCT
>JAGQJJ010000485.1 GCA_020430675.1 Myxococcales bacterium | reverse complement strand
AAAATACCAGCCGTTGAAGCTCTTGGGCTTGGCGGCGGTGAAGCGCTGGTAGATCGGCACGGCCTCGGCGAAGCGGCCGAGCTGGAAGTAGCTCTGGGCCAGGTTGAACAGCGCGCTCTGGCGGTTCGGGTCGCGCTTGAGGGCGGCTTCGAGCAGCTTCACCGCGTCTTCGTACTGGCCCAGGTTGAAGTGCGCGGTGCCCAGGTTGATGGTGACCGCGACGTCGTCGGGCTTCGCTTCGTGCACGCGGCGGAAGGCGCCGAGCGCGTCGGCGTGGCGCTGCTGCTTGACGTAGGCGTTGCCAAGCCGGGCGCGGATGTTGTGGGCGTCGGGGTTGGCGGCCAGGTAGCGCTCGTAATGGCCGCTGGCGCCGGCGAAGTCGCCCGTGTCGTAGAGGTGGTTGGCCAGCACGAGGTGCGCTTCGGGGAAGCGGTCGGTGGCGCCGACGACCTGGCGCAGCAAGGCGAGGCCCTCTTCGAGCTGCTCGGGTTTGGGCGCCTTGCCGTCGCGGGCGCGCAGCAAATGCTGGCCGAGCCAGAACTGCAAATCGACGCTGTCGGCCTGGCGCTTGAGGCCGGCGCGCAGCAGCGGGATGGCTTCGTCGGGCTGGTCGAGGTCGTAGTAGAGGCGGCCGATGCGCGCGTAGGCGTCGACGTAGCCGGGGTCGGCTTCGATGGCCTTGCGGAACCGGCTGACCGCGTCTTTGAACGCCTCGCGGGCGCCCTTCTGGTCGCCGTCGGCGCGGGCGCGATCGCCGCGGGCCTGCAGGGCGTCGCCTTCCTGGAAGTGGCGCTGGGCGGCGCCCTGGGCCTGGTAGCGGCCCTGGGCCACGGCCGGGGTCGGCGCGGCGGCCGGGGCCAGGGCGCACAGGGCGGCGAGGGCCAGGGTGCGGGAGGTCGACATGAGGTGCACGTTAGCGCTTCCGCGCAGGCGTCGCTAGCTTCGCCGTCCGGCCAGGATCAAGCGGTCGGCGGTGCGCTCTCGGGGAATTTACCCACGACGAGCGTGATGTCGTCTTCGGGGCGGGCGAAGTCGGCGAAGAAGGCCTCGGCGTCGCGGATGACCTTGGTCATGATCTCGTCGGCGCTCTTGTCGAGCACCGAGCGGATGCTGCGGCGGAAGCGCTTCTCGCCGTATTCCTCGCCGTTTTTGCCCAGGCCCTCGGTGATGCCGTCGGTGTGCCAGACGATGACGTCGCCGGGGCTATAGGGCACGGTGCGCTCGAGGAAGCGCGAGTCCATCACGTCGCCGAGGCGGTTGCCGCGGGTGATGAGCGGCACGATCTTGGGCTCGTCGGGGCCGGGGTGGGCGCGGAAGAGCAGCGGAAAGTTGTGGCCGGCGTTGCTGAACGTCAGCGTGCCTTCCTGCGGGTCGATGATGGTGGCGAAGAAGGTCATCACGAAGCGGCGGTTGGCGGCTTCGTAGATGGTCTTGTTGAGCTCTTCGAGCAGGAAGGTGACCGTCAGCTCGCCATCGGTGACGTGGCGCAGCGTGTCGCAGCACGACTTGGCGGCGGCGGTGATCATGGCGCTGCTGACGCCGTGGCCGGTGACGTCGCCGATGAGCATCAAGAGCTTGCCTTCGGCGATCTCGGCGAAGTTCCACCAGTCGCCGCCGCAGATGCTGGCGCTCTTGAAGAAGCCGGCGAACTGGAAGTAGCCGCGATCGATGAGCCGCGCCGGGGGCAGCAGCGACTCCTGGATGATGCGGGCGACCTCCATCTCCTTCTCGTAGGTGGCGCGCTCTTTGGTCTCTTTGAGCAGCACGCCGAGGCGCTCGGCCATGTAGTTGAAATTACGGCCCAATACGCCGATCTCGTCGGTGCTGTCGACCACCGCGCGCTCGCTGAGCTCGCCGTGCGCGATGCGCTCGACGCTCTCGGTCAGCTCGCGGATGGGGCGGCTGATGCGCAGGCTTTGCAGGATGGTGAGCACCACGCCGAGCAGGATGATCATGCCGCCGACAAAGAGCGCGTTGATGATGGCGGCGCTCTTGCGCTCGTTGACGCGGGCTTCGATGCGCTTGCTGCGCTCGGCCAGCTCGGCGATGGACCAGCCGGCTTCGACCCGGCCGCGCGCGCCTTCTTCCTGGAAGGCGGCGACGACCTTGATGACCACCAGCTCGTTGTTGCGGGCGAGCACCTCGGTGCTCGGCGGGCTGGCGCCGGGTTCGTCGTCGGCGGCGGGCTCGGGCGCCTTGGGCACCGCGCCTTCGACCGGCACCGTGTCGCGCAGCGCGGCGTCGTGGTCGCCTTCGCTGACCACCGGCTCGTCGCCGTCGTAGACGCGCACGAAGAGCAGGCGCGCGTCGCCGCGGCGCAGGTCTTCGATCAGCGCCTTGAGGTCACCGTAGGCGGTGCTGGCGATGAGGAAGGTGGCGGTGCGGGCGATGGCGCTGGTGACGTTGCGGGCGTCGGTATTGACCGCTTGCAGGATGAGATCCTGCTGCTCGGTGCGCGAGTCGTCGTAGGCGGCGCCCAGGTTCTGGACGTTCATCGCCCCGTACAGCCCCACGGTGAACATGAGGAGGAGCGTGGTGGTGATCATCAGCTTGAAGCTGATGGGCAGGCTCTTGAGCGACTTGAGCATTCAGCCGAACAGACCCTTCTTGAACCGCATCAGCTCTTTCTGAATGCGGTTGAGCTCCATGTTGGTGTCCATCAACTCTTTGGTCTTGCGCCCGATCTCGTCGCGCAGGCGCTCTTTCTCTTTGGTCTCGCGGTCGAGCATCTCTTTGTACTTGCGCTGCATCGAGGCGGCGTCGCTGACGTCGCGCAGCATGATCAGCGCGACCGCGGCGCCGTCTTCATCGCGCAGCGGGGTGACGCTGACAATGACCGGACGGTCATTTTCTTCGCCGTCGACGCGCGCCGGGATCTCATCGAATCGCGCCGGCGCTTCTTCTTCGATGCAACGCCTGGCGAGGCAGCCTTCGTCGCAGACGCCGAGCTTCATCTGCTGGCAGCACACGCTGCCGCGCAGCTTGCGGGCCTGCTGGCGCGAGAAGAAGGCGCGGTAATGGGGGTTGAAGTCGACGATGCGCTGCTCGGCGTCGACGACGACCCAGGGGTCGATCGAGACGGCGCCGATGGCGCGAATCTGGTCGAGCAGGCGCTCCACGGGTCACTTCCTCCCGATGAAGAAGACCACGTAGGCGATGATGCCCCCGGCGAGCACCAGCGCGGCGGCGGTGAGCACGGGAACGAGCGAGCTCTTCTTCTGCGGCTCGGGCTCGGGCGCGGCCGGGGTCTCAACCGGGGCGCCGCCGCGGTTGATCGAGATGCTGGTGCGGGTGACGGTCAGCGGCGAGTACATGCCGCTGATGGGCGTGCGGTCGCTCTCGCCCTGCCGCTCGACGCGGTCGAGGCGCTTGATGCGGTCGCGGATGGACGGGCTGAGCTTGTCGAGCAGCGTCTTGAGCTTGGCGTCGACGACCTGGCCGGTATTGCGCGGCAAAAACGCAAAGTAGGCGTCTTCGATGTCGTCGAACTCCATCTGGCATTCGGCCTGCTGGCAGCCCTCGGCGCGGATCTCGGGGGCGCGCGGGCGGTCCATGCCGGCGAACTCTTCGACCTGCAGCAGCTTGAGCTGTTCGATGTCGCAGTTGGGGCAGAAATAGGGGGCGAAGAAGCTCTTGACCATGCCCCGGCCGACGAAGTTATGCACCAGATTCAACTGGTTGACGATGCAGGGGCTGCACCGGACCATCACGACCTGCTTGCCGCGGCTGTCGAGGTCGTTGAGCCAGTTGACCCAGTCGCGCACGCCGCACGAGTTGATGCGCTCGACCCCGCTACAGTCGATGACCACCGTGCTGCCGTCGATCTTGCGCAGGCTGCCGGCGAGGGTGTTGTCCTCGTCGATCACCCCGTTCACCTTGAGGAAGGTGACGTTTTCGACGGTGTTTGCGCCCAGGGAGAACTTTCGCGCCATCGGTGCCGGTCTTCTCTCTACAAGGCCAGCCCCGCCGCGCGGCGCAGCAGGGCGTAGTCGTCGGACAAAGCATACTTGACGAGATCGCGCAACCGCGACCCCGATCTGACCGCCCAGGCCAGATCGTCGCCGCGCGCGACCGACTCGCCGATGCCGGTGTGCCGCGCGAGGCATTCGGCGGCGGCGCGCAGCTGGCCGGCGGCGAGCAGGCCGACGCGGTCGGCGGTGCGGGCGAGGCCGGTGAGCACCGATTCGCCGGTGAAGGTGGCCGGCAGGGTGACGCCGCTCAGGTCGCGGAGCAGGCCGCGCACCGCTTCGCCGGTCCGCTCGGGCAGCGCGGCGATAAGCGGGTCGGCCTCGGCCT
>JAGQJJ010000484.1 GCA_020430675.1 Myxococcales bacterium | reverse complement strand
TCTCCAAGAAGCGATCGAGGATCTTCTGCAGCTCGACCTCTTCGGCCAGCTCGGGCACGACATCGGCGAGGCGCGGCGGCTTGCGCGACAGGTGGCCGCGCTTGACGTCGGCGCGGCGCCCGGTGAAGGGCGGCCGCCCGGTCAGCAGATGGAAGAGCAGGACGCCCGCGCCATAGATGTCGGCCTCGGGCCCGCCCTGACCGGTCACCAATCGCTCGGGCGGCGTGTAGTACAGCGCCTCGGGCACCTCGTCATCGGCGGCCGAGCGGTCGATGCCAAGCGCGGTCGGCGGATCGGGCGGCTCGGGCCGGCTGATGCCCACGTCGAGCAGGCGCACCGGCTCATGCCCGGCGCCGTCGGCGGCGCCGACGAAGATGTTCGAGGGCTTGAGGTCGCCGTGCAGCACTTCGGCTTCGTGGGCAAAAGCCAGCGCTTCGAGCACCTCGGCGACGATGGGCACCGCGCGCTCGGGCGGCATCGGTGGGCCACCGCGGGCGAGCTGCTCGGCGAGGCTCAGCCCTTCGAGCAGCTCCATGATGACGTAGACCTGGCCGTCTTCGGTGACCCCGTGGCCGTGGATCGGCACGATGGCGTGGTGCCGCAGCGCCGCCGCGTCGCGCACCGCCTTCTGGAAGGTCTCGCGCTGCTCCAGATCGTCGACGGGGCAGACCTTGACCGCCACGTCGAGCGCGTCGACGGTGCGGCGGGCCTCCCAGACGGTCGACCGGTCGTGGCCGACGCCGAGCAGGCTCGAGAGCAGGCAACCACCGATGCTGTCGCCGGTGCGGTCCTCGACCAGCGCGGTCTCGTCGTTTTCACACTCTCCGCGGAAGTGTTCGTACCGCGTGCGGCATTTGGGGCACAGCCACTTCAAGCAGAACTCCGCGGACGAGGCGCCTTGGCGGATCCCGTTGCCGGGCACCGCTCCCTGGGGTATGTAGCGCGCTGTTCTGGTATGTAACGCGGTCCGCCGCGCCCCGACAACTATGTTGCGTCCGGCGGGGTGGTGTCGTACACCAGAACACCTGACCGAATTTTGTCCGGCACGGGAGGCGGTCAGACCCCGGCTGCTTTGGTGCGGGTAGAAGCCCGGTCGCGTTCAAGGAGTTGGCCAGGCGGCCGGTTGTTGGCCTACGATGGCGCCGACTCGGCGCGGAGGAGCGATGTGAGTCTGACGTCAGACGTGGCCAAAGGCGTGCTGCTCTCGGCGCTGGTCATCGGCCCGGTCGCCGCTCAGCCGGCAGGCGGCGAGCCGTCCAATCAGGACGTGATCGCCCAACTCGCTTCGCGTGGGCTTGAGTACTTTCAGCAGGGCAAGTTCCGGGAGGCCGTGTCCGCCTACCAGGAGGCCTACCGCTACGAGCCGGTGGGCGCGCTGCTCTACAACATCGCCTTCATCTACGACAAGAAGCTCGAAGACTACGATCTGGCGATCGATTACTACCGCCGCTTCGTCAACGCGCCCGACGCCGATCCCGACACCCGCCTCGCCGCTTATGAGCGCCTTCAGGTGCTCTATGAGCAGAAGATCGAGAAGGGCAAGACCGTGGCGCCGCCGGTCGCAACCACGGTCACGCCGCCGCCGCCGCCGCCCGATGACAAGGGCCAGCGCATCGCCGGCTGGGTGACGCTCGGCACCGGCGTGGCGCTGATGGGCGTCGGCGGGGCCTTCGGGCTGATGGCGCTCGGCACCCAGAGCGATTACGACGACGCCGCCAACGACGCCAAGAAGCGCCAGGATCTGCGCGATCAGGGCGAGCAGCAGGCGCTCATCGCCGACGTGGCGATCGGGGTCGGCGCCGCCGCGGCGGTGACCGGGGCCATCTTGTTGCTGACCGCCGACGGCCCGCCGGAGGCGCCGGCCAAGACCGACAAGGCCGAGGCCGCGCCCGCGGGCGGCGTCGGGTTCATGCCCACGCCGGAAGGCGGCTTCGGCTTCTCGCTGAGCGGCACGTTCTGACGCTCGGCTTCTCGGCGCCCGGCCCCGGGCGACCACCTCTCCCGCTCCCATCGACCGACCTTCCGCGAGCGCGGCCATGACGCCTCATGCCGCGGGCGCGCCAACCGTGTCTCACCTTTGCGTGACGTCCTTGACTCGCACGGTGAGTTTGCCTACTGCTGCAAACACATCGCCCTCGCCGGAGGTCAATATGCCCGCCCTTCGCCGGTCGCCCGTCCCGCGCGCGCTCGCCTCGCTGCTGCCCGTGGCGCTGCTGCTCGTCGGGCTCCTGCCCGCGACGCCGGCGCGCGCCTATGAGCGCACCTGGTATCACCTGACCACCGGCAACGGGCACGGCTTTCAGATCTTCGATCGCCGCGCCGGGCGCCTGACGGCCTTCCTCGAACACCCGTACCGCTACGTGGCGCCGCCCGATGAGCGCCGCGATGGCGGCGTGGGCCGGCGCAACCTGGCCCATGACATCTATTTCGGGGTGCGGGTCGATGGCTCGACGGCGTGGCTGACCCAGCTCGACACCGTCGAGTACGAGGCGCAGACGAACATCCTGCACGCGGTCACCCGCCATCAGGGCGTGCGCTTCGATGTGCGCTACTTCGCGCCGTTCGGCTACGAGGGCAACGCGCTGGTGATGACCATCGAAGCGACCAACGAGGGCGGCGCCGAGAAGGCGGTGTCTTTGTACGCCAAGCCCAACATGAAGCTGGGCCGCGGGCGGGTCGATCCCGATGACCTCGGCGAGCGCATCGACTGGCTGGGCACGCATGGCGTCGAGACCGGACCCGGCGGCGGCCATGTGCTCTACGTGCCGATCGGCGGGGTCGACGCCGCGGGCTGCGGCAGCGACGCGGCGCTGTTCGAGCAGGTGCGCACCACCGGCGAGGTCGGCGCGGCCGATCGCTGCCAGGGCGACGCGCAGGTGCTGGTGACGCGCGCCGATCGGGCGCTGCCGGGCGGCGCCTCGGCGTGGTGGGGGCAGGCGATTCTCTTTGTCAACGACGACCCGACGGTGCCGCAGGCGGCCGATTTTCGCGATGAACGCTCGGTTGACGACATCCTGGCCGCCTGGCAGGCCTTTGCCGGTGACGGCGACGCCGAGGCGGTGACCGAGGGCGCGCTGGCCGAGTTCGAAGCGTGGCGCACGCCGACAGCGCCGCAGGGCCTCGATGACCTGGAGCGCAAGCTGTGGCGGCAGAGCGAGACCATCCTGCGCATGGGCCAGGTGCGCGAGCCGACGCAGGCCAACCGCCGCAACCGCGGCATGTTCCTGGCGTCGCTGCCCATCGGCGAGTGGCATACCGGCTGGGTGCGCGACGGCACCTATGCCATCGTCGCCCAGGCGCTCAACGGGCACTGGGCCGAGGCGCGGCTGGGCGTCGAGTTCTTCCTCAACGCCTGGGCCGGCTTCTTCTCGCAGCCGCAGTATCTGGGTCGGCCATATCGCATCTCGACGGTGCGCTACTACGGCAACGGCAAAGAAGAGGGCGACTTCAACCACGCCGGGCCCAATATCGAGACCGATGGTTTCGGGCTCGTGCTGTGGGCGGCGATGGCCTACCTCAACGAGAGCTGCGACCTGGATTGGCTCGACACACGCACCGAACAGGGTGACACCGTCTTTGAGGCGCTGACCCAGATCGCCGAAGACATCGAGGCGCTGACGGTGAACAACCTGCCGGTCGCCGAGTGCTCGATCTGGGAAGTGCACTGGGATTTCCGGCAGATCTTCACCTACACCGTCGCCTCGCAAATCCGCGGCCTGTATGACTTTGCGGCGATCGCGCGGGCCAATGGGCGCACCGATCTGGCCGAGCGGTTTGGCGACCGCGCCGAAGCGATGCACCAGGCGGCCCTGCGCGTGCTGGTGCACCCGCGCGAGGACAGCTTCGTGAGCCATCGCGGCGTGTCGAACGGCGACGCTTTTGTCGATGGCTCGACGGTCGAGATGCTGAGCTGGGGCATGGTGGCGCCCGATGATCCCATCTATCGCGGCACCATGCAGACCTATGCGCGCTTGCAGACGCCGTTCGGCGGTTATCGCCGCCTCGAACCGCGCCTCTCGCTGACCGGCGACGCGCAGGCCAATGAGTACGACCTGAGCGAGTGGATCCTGCTCGACCTGCGCATCGGCGACGCCTGGCGGCATATGGGCAATGCGCAGGCGGCCGACCAGCAGCTCGACAAGGTGACCGGCTCGGCGGCGGTCAACGACTTCCTGGTGCCCGAGCTTTTTGACCCGGTGCGCGGCGACTACGCCGGGGTGGTGCCGATGGTCGGCTACGGCGCGGGCGCGTGGCAGATGGCGCAGCTGGCGCGGTTTGGCAAGCGCATGCCCGATG
>JAGQJJ010000483.1 GCA_020430675.1 Myxococcales bacterium | reverse complement strand
AAACGGCAGCCAGCATATCAGGTCGCGCGCAAAACGCCGCGCCGGTGAAGCGACGCCGCGCAACGGGCCACCGCGCCGCCGCTGGCGCCCACCGCCGGGCAGGCGGGGGCGCGTTGCGGCCCGCGCGCCGCTGGGATACGTTGGCGCGTCCGCCAAGGAGGTGTCGCCATGGAAATCCGCGCGTGTGGCCCCGGCTGCGGCCCGGTCGGCGTTCGACCCGACCGCCCGCATACGTTCATCGCCCACGAGCAAGGCGCCTGCCCCGGCTGCGGCGCGGCCATCGAAGGCCGCCTCGTGCTGCGCGACGGCGGCGTGGTCAAGCTCTACCGCTGCCCCGATTGCGGCGCCACTGAGGCCTCGGTCGCCGACGACGCCCAGGCGTGGATGAACGCCTTTCTGGCGCGCGGCGAGGTGCCCGAAGGCTTTGAGGGCGACTGGCTGTTCAAGCGCACCACCTCGACCTGCCCCACCTGCGTTGGCCTGCTCACCGCCGATGTCGTGCTGCGCGACGGCCGCGTCTACTTCGTCAAGGACTGCCCGAAATGCGGCCCCTCCCGGGCGCTGGTCTCGGAGAACGCCGCCTACTACGTGCGCGCCTATGCCTTCGCCCGCGCTGGCACGCAGCCGCATGTCTACACGCAGGACGCGCACCTCGGCTGCCCGACCGATTGCGGCACGTGCAGCGACCACGAGCAGCACACCTGCCTGCCCATCATCGAGGTCACCGACCACTGCAATCTTGAGTGCCCGATCTGCATCGTCGACAACCAGTACTCGACCCATATGGCGCCCGAGACCTTTGCCAAGGTGATCGACACGCTGGTCGCGGCCGAGGGCCAATGCGAGTCGGTGGCCATCTCGGGCGGCGAACCGACCAGCCATCCGCAGATCCTCGACCTGGTGCGCATCGCCGACCGGCCCGAGATCGGGCGCGTGGTGGTCATCACCAACGGCCTGCGCCTGGGGCGCGACCGCAAATTCGCCCAGGCATTGAAAGACGCCGGCGCCTATGTGGCCTTGCAGCTCGATGGCTTCGACGCCGAGACTCATAAGACGCTGCGCGGCCGCGATCTCATGGCTGAGAAACAGGCGGCGCTCGATACGCTCAAGTCGCTGCGCATCCCCACGCAGCTCATCTTCGTGGCCACGCGCGGCGTCAACGAGCATGCCATCGGCCGGGCGGTCGAGCTCTTGCTGAGCGAGCCGCATATCCTGTCGCTGAACTTCCAACCGGTGGCGCGCACCGGTCAAGGCGGCGGGGTCTTTGCCGGCGACGCGCTCGATCGGCTGACGATCCCGGGCATCATTCGCCGCGCCGCCGAACAGTCTGGCGGGCTGTTGCGCGAGAGCGACTTTGCGCCATTGCCATGCAGTCATCCGCAATGCGTGTCATTGGCATACCTGCTGCGGCTCGATGATGGCAGCTACATGCCATTCGGGCGCTTCATCGATTATGAGCGCCACGGCGACCTGCTGCGCTCGTCGGCGACGCTTCCGGCGACGGCCGAGATTCACGATGTCATGCATGATGTCATTCATGATGTCTTCGCCCGCGACGATGAGATCGAAAAGGCGCCGCTCATCTTGAAGGCATTGCGGCGTTCGCTTGATGTCATGTTCCCCGACCGGCCGGTCGATGACAAAGAGAAGCTGCGCCTCGGCGAGCAGCAGGCGAAGTCGATCTTCATCCATCATTACATGGACGCCGATGACTTCGACCTCGAACGTCTGCGCAAATGCTGCCATCACTATGTGCAGGGCGACGGGCGCATCATGCCGGGTTGTGGCTTCAACCTGTTCCATCGCGGCGCCGCGAAGGGAGCGGGCACCGCGGTGCCATCCTGGGCCAAGAACGCGCCGCGGGGCTCGGGCACGGCCAGCTCCGAGCTGCGCATCGTGTACTGAGCGATGGCATTGCTCGACGGGCAGGTCGCCCTCATCACCGGCGGCTCGCGCGGGCTCGGGCGCGCGCTGTGCGAGGTCTTCGCCCGCGAGGGCGCCACGGTGGCGTTCACCTGGCGCAGCGACGCCGAAGCCGCCGCCGCCACGCTGGCCGCCATCGAGGCGCAGGGGGCGCGCGGGTTCTCGTTTCAGACCTCGGTGACCGACCGCGAAGCCACTCGGGCGATGGTGAAGACCATCGAGAAGCAGACCGATGGCATCCACATCCTGGTCAACAACGCCGGCGTCGGCCAGGTGGTGCCGCTTGCCCTGATGGAAGAAGAGGACTGGGACCGCCTGATGACCACCAACGTCAAGGGCGCGTTCCTCACCTCGCAAGCGGTGCTGCGCGGCATGATCCGGCGGCGCGCCGGGCGCATCTTGAACATCGGATCGCTCGCCGGCACCAAGATGATGCAGGCGCCGGTGCATTACTGCGCGGCCAAGGCGGCGCTGCGCGGCTTCACCGAGGCGCTGGCCAAAGAGGTCGGCCGCTATGGCATCACGGTCAACTGCCTCGCGCCCGGCGTGCTCGAAGAGGGCGTCAGCGGCAACCTGCCCGAGAAGCGGCTGGCCGAATACCTGCGCAACTGCGCGCTCGGCCGCGTGGGCACGTTCGCCGAGTGCGCCGAGGTCGCCGCTTTTCTGGTCTCGGCCCGCAACAGCTATATGAGCGGGGCGACGATCGTGGTCGACGGCGCGGTGTAATTGGCCTGCTGCGAACGCGGTGCGTACACTGAGAGCATGCGCCGCGGACCCCCCGAACCGCCGCCCCTGATCGCGCTCACGGTCCGCCAGCCATGGGCGTGGGCCATCACGCATGCCGGCCGTCGCATCGAGAACCGCGACTGGCGCCCGCCTTCCGAGCTGGCGTGGCAGCCGTTGGCGATCCACGCCGGCCGCGCGTGGACGCGCAACGAGAAGCTCGACGCCGCGGCGCTTTCGAGCGCGCTGCATGGGCACATGGAGGTTCCGCTCGGCGCTGAGGGCTACGTCTTCGGCTCGATCGTCGCGCTGGCCCATGTGGTCGGCTTTGTCGACCTCGACCCGCGCACCGATCGCGGGGTGTATTCGTTCATCAGCGATTCATCCCATGGCCCGGTCGCGGTCGGTGGACGCCTGACGCGCCGCGACATCGAAGCCGCGCTCTCCGACCGCTGGTGGCGCGGCCCCTGCGGCTGGCTGCTCGACGACATTCGACCCCTGCCGCACCCGGTGGCCAGCCGCGGCCACGAGAAGCTCTGGGTCGTGCCCGCGCCGGAAGCGCTGGCGGTGGCCGCACAAGTGGGGCTTGGATAAGCGCTACGGACAGGGATCGCAGGCATCGCGCCAGTTGGTGATGACATCGGGCGATGGCTCGCCGGCCACCGGAGGGCGCACGCGGTCGGGCAGCTCGGCGCAGTCGGGGCCCTTCTCGACGGTGCACCACGCGCCGCGGGTGTATTTGTAGGACACCCAATGATCGCCGGGCACGGTCAGCCTGCCGCTCGCCTGGCGGTGGGCGGCGTCCCATTCGAGCGGGTGGTGGGCCTGCCAGCCGTCGGCCGAGGTGGCGACGTGCACGATGCCTTCGGTGCCCAGCGGCGGCTCGACGACAAATGTCAGGTCGACCGATGGGATCGGCTCGGCGAGCGCGCGGGTGTACTCCACGCGCACGGTGAACGCGCCGGGGTCGTCGAAGGTGAGGGTCAGCGTGCGGGCGTCGGGCTGGTAGCGGCCTTCATAGGCTTCGTCGTTGAGGAAGACCCCGCGCGGCGCCTGGTCGACGCGGCGCAGGGTGACCACGACGCTGCGCACCGGGGCCCGACCGCCGGCGCGTTCGGCGCGCAGCCACAGGCCGTTGGCGTCGGGCGCGGTGCGCAGGATCGTGGCGCTGGCGCCGGGGTGGCCGCCGGCGGCGTCGGGCAGGTTGAAGACCGCGCCGTCATCTCCGGGCCAGATCTCGATCTCCATCACATCAGGGCCAGGCGCGTCGACGTGCGGCCGGGCGGGACCGCGCACGATGAGCGCGCCTTCGCGGGCGAACATGGGCAGCGCGGCGAGCGGCGCGTCGACCTCGATGGGGCCGGGGCCGTCGTAGGCCGCGCCGCTGAGCGCGTCGAACCAGCGGCCGGGCGGCGTTTGCACCGTGCGCCGCGTCGCGCCTTCGGTCAGCACCGGCGCGACGAGCAGATCGGGGCCGAGCAGGAACTGGTCGTCGACCGCGCGCAGCGTCGGGTCGTCGGGCCAATGCCATGCCATCGGGCGCAGGGGCGGCGCGCCGGTGGCGAACAAGGCATACAGGTAAGGGATGAGCCGCGCCCGGTTGCGGATGTGTTGGCGGGCGATGGCTTCGACCGCGGGGCCGAACGCCCAGG
>JAGQJJ010000482.1 GCA_020430675.1 Myxococcales bacterium | reverse complement strand
CCTCTACGGCTTGCGCCGCACGCCGTTGATCGACCGCGAAGAGATCTGCGACCTGCTCTGGAAGCAGCTTCGCCTGGTGCACACCATCGCCGAGCCGCGCATCGTGCTGCTGCGCGGGCCGGCGGGCGCGGGCAAGAGCCGCATCGCCGAGTGGCTGGGCGAGCGGGCCCACGAGATGGGCGCGGCGATGTATCTGCACGCCCGCCACGCGCCCGATCCGGGGCCGGCGCACGGCCTCTCGGCGATGCTGCTGCGGCACCTGCGCTGCACCGGCCTCAACCGCTCGGGCGTGCGCGACCGCGTGCGCAGCCTGCTGAGCGCGCAGGGCGTCGAAGAGGCCGACGAGTGGGACGCGCTGACCGAGCTGATCGCGCCGGCCGACGTGCTGCGGCCCGATGCCGGCGAGCGACATATCCGCTTCACCAGCCTGATCGAGCGGCATCTGGTGCTGATGCGCCACCTGGACCGCCTGGCCTACGACCGCGCGCTGGTGCTCTGGCTCGACGACGTGCAATGGGCCTACGAGTCGCTCGAGTTCGTCTGCCGGCTGGTCGAGCGCGGCGATGGTGCCTTTGTCGTTGTGATGACCGTGCGCGAGGAGGAGCTGGCCGACCGGCCGATCGAAGCGCGGCTGATCGGCGAGCTGCTCGAACAGCCCGAGGTCGAGGTGGCCGACGTGGGCCCGCTCTCGCCCGAGCATCACCGCATCCTGGTGCGCGGCCTGCTGGCGCTGGAGCCGGGGCTGGCCCATCAGGTCGAGGCGCGCACCGCGGGCAACCCGCATTTTGCGATTCAGCTCGTGCGCGACTGGGTGCAGCGCGGGCTGCTCGAAGCGGGTCCGCGCGGCTTCCGGCTGGCCGCGGGCGCCAATGTCGACCTGCCGGCCGATATCGGCGAGGTCTGGTCGCAGCGCATCGAGCAGCTCCTCGCCGAGCGCCCCGAGTCGGATGCCATCGCCATGGAGCTGGCGGCGGTGCTGGGCCAGGAGGTCGACGAGCGCGAGTGGCAGGCGCTCTGCCGGCTGGCGCGGGCCGCGATCACTGAGGATCTGCGCGGCATGCTGCTGCGCGAGCGCCTCATCCGGCCGCTCGACGAGCAGGATCCTGAAGAGGGCTGGACGTTTGCCCACGCCATGCTGCGCGAGGCGCTGGAGCGCCACTCCGACGCCGCGGGGCGGCTGAAGGCCCAGCATCTGCTGGCCGCCGGCATGCTCCGGGCGCGCGGCGTACGCGGGGCGCGGCTCGGGCGGCATCTGCGCGCGGGCGGCGCTTTCTACGCGGCGCTCGAACCGCTGCGGGCCAGCGTCGAAGGCCATCTGGCGGCGGGCGATTACCGCGCGGCCGAAGCGGCGCTCATCGATTGGATGGACACGCTCGATGAGCTCGACATCCCCGAGGTCGACCGCCGCTGGGCCGAGGGCCACCTGCTCATCAGCCGCATCGCCTCGCTGCGCGGCGACTTCGACGAGGCCGAGTCGCAAGCGATCGCCGCAGAAGATGAGGCGCGCAGCTTCGGCTGGCATGACCTGGAGATCGGCGCGCTCGTGCAGCGCTGCCGCATCGCGCTGGAGCAGGGGCGTTACCTCGAAGGCCGCGATCTGGCCGAGGTCGCGCAGCAGATCGCCGACGAAGGCGCCGACCTCGACCTGCAGGCCGAGGTGGCGTGGCATCGCGGGCGGCTGGAGGGCGCGCTGGGCCACTTCGAGGTGGCGATCCAGGCGCTGCGCGACGCCGAGACGGCGTTCCGCGCGGTGGGCGATCCGGTCAAGGCGGCCCATTGCATGCTGAGCCAGGCCCGGCTGGCGCTGACCCGCACCGCGCCCCGCGACGCACTGGCGCTGGTCGAAGCGGCCCGCGACGAGCTGCACGCGGCCGGCTCGCGCACGGGCGTGGCCGACGCGGTGCACGATCTGGGCGAGATGTCGCGCATCGTCGGCGATCTGGCCTCGGCCGAGGAGTACTACCGCGAGGCGCGGTCCCTGTACGACATTCTCGGCTCGGCCAATGTGGTCTTCGCCGAGATCAACCTGACCACGGTGCTGATCGCCCGCCGCGCGTTCATCGAAGCGCGGCTGCTGCTGCAGAAGGTCCTGGAGTCGGCCATCTCGCAGGGTCGGCAGGCGCTGGTCGCGGGCGCGCGCGTGCTCTACCTGCCCATCTGCGCCCACGACCGCGACTGGCGGGCGTGGGACGAGCACTTGCGCGAGGCGCGCGACCTGCTGCGCAAGACGGCGATCGTCGAGCCCGATGTGGCGCGCCATGCGCAGCTCGCCGCCGAGATGGCTGCGGCGGCGGAGCAACCGACGCGCGGAAGGCGGGGGAGGCCCCTGGCGCAGTAGGAGCGGCTGGCGATGGGCATGGAGGCCGAAGCCGAAGAGGCGGCCCGGCAAGCGCGCGCCTACCAGCGGCAGCAGACGGGCTATCCCTCGGAGCGGTGATCCCACGTGTTGACAGGGGGCGAGGCGTCGCCTCGTAAAGCCGACTGCAGGGCGTCGCGCACCGCGCGGGCGAGCCGCTGCCGGTCAAACGGCTTGGCCAGCACGCACGCATCGAGGGCCGAGGCCGCCTGGGCGAGCGCGTTGTCGTCGAGGTGCCCCGAGATCAGCAGGACCGCCAGATCGGGGCGCTCGGCGCGCAAGGTCATCGCCACGTCGCAGCCCTGCACGCCCGGCAGCACCACATCGGCGATGAGCAGGTCGATCGGCGCGTCGCGCCTGCGGCTGATGACAAGCGCCTGTTCGCCGTCGACGGCGGCCAGCACGGCGTAGCCCAACCGTTCGAGGTTGCGCGCCAACATATTGCGCAGCGTGTGCTCGTCTTCCATGACCAGCACGACGCGGCGCTCGCCGGGCAAGGGCGGCGCGCTCGGCTCGCTGCCGCCCAGGGCGACGCTGCCCAGCTCGGGATCGGCGAGCCGCGGCAGGAAGATGGTGATGGTCGTGCCCTGCCCCACCGCGGAGCGAACGTGGAAGAACCCACCGTGGCGATGCACGATGCCATAGCAGATCGCCAGCCCCAGGCCGGTGCCTTCGCCGACCGGTTTGGTGGTGAAAAACGGCTCGAAGAGATGCCGCTGCACCTCTTCGCTCATGCCCACGCCATCGTCGGTGACGCGCAGCTCGACGTAACGTCCCGGGGCGGCGTCGGCGCCCATCCGCTGCAAGGCGCCGGCGTCGAGCACACGCTCTTCGAGGTCGATGACGATGCGCCCGCCCGGCCCGGCCGCGTCGCGCGCGTTGACCACCAGGTTGACGACCACCTGCTGAAGCTGGGTGCGATCGCCGTTGACCTGGGCCTGCGCGGCGCGGTCGTGGAATTCAAGCCGGATGGCCGGGCCGATGAGCCGCCGCAGCATCCACTGCACGCGCTCGATCAGCTCGGCAAACTCAACCGGCGCCGACTGGCCCGCGTCGCGCCGCGAGACCGCGAGCAGCTGCCGCGTCATCTCGCTGGCGCTGCGAGCGACCTGGTCGATCTCCATGACGATCTGTCGGCGGCTGTCGCCCGCGGCCAGGTCGTCGTAGAGCAGCTCGGTCGCGCCCTGAATGACCGAGAGCGCGTTGTTGAACTCGTGGGCCAGGCCGCCGGCCAGTCGGCCGAGCGCTTCGAGCTTCTGATGGTCGCGCAAACGGCGCTCGGTGTTGCGCTGCGCGGTCACGTCGCGCACCGAGACGACGACCTGCTCGCTGGGCACGCCGGCCAGGCGGCCCTCAAAGACCGGCTCGCGCCCGTCGATCGTCACCGCGGTGAACTCGATGGGCGGCACGGCCACGCCGGCGGCGCGCGCCTCCCAACCGGCGCGGAACATCGCGGCGATATCGGGTGGCAGCACCGCGGAGTACTTGCGGTTGAGGAACTCTTCGGGCCGGCGGATGAGCAGGCTGTGGTCGTCGGCGTGCCAGTCGACGAAGACGCCGTCCGGGTCGAGCACGAAGTACATGTCGGGCAGGCTGTCGAGCAGCGCGCGGTGTCGACGCTCGCTGCCCGCGAGCCGACTGACGGCCTCGCGCAGCGCCGTGACTTCGTCGGCCACGCCGGCGACCACCGTCACGTTGCCGTCGGCGTCGCGGGCATGCACGCTCTCGCGGCTGCGAAACCACCGCCAGACGCCGTGCACGTCGCGCAGACGATATTCGGATTCGAGCACCATCTCATCGGTGGCGGTGTGCCAACGCTTCTCCAGGTCGGCGACCACGCGCCAGTCATCGGGGTGCAGAATGCTGCGCAGGAAGAGATCGCCCTGGGCGGTCGCCTGCTCGACGCTGTAGCCAAGCGCCAGCCGCATGTCGTAATTGCTGAA
>JAGQJJ010000481.1 GCA_020430675.1 Myxococcales bacterium | reverse complement strand
AGCGCCTGACCCTGGCCCACCGCGTCGAGGTTGGTGGCCACGCCCGGCGGCGGCGGCGGGATGTCGAAGCAGAGCAGCTTGCTCTGCACGTATTTGCCGCGATGGGTGGGCGAAGTGACGGTGTTGTGCGCGTTGAGCGCCAGCACGCCGGCCATGCCCATGAGCCCGGCGCGCGGGCCATCGGCGGGCAGCGTGACCGGGCCGAAGTCATCGACCGCGGGCAGTTGATACAGCGCCGCCAGCTCGGGGTCGATGAAGGTCTGCCGCGTGGTCAGCAGGTCGCGCAGGTCAGCGTCGCGGGTGAAGACCAGGTCGTCGATGACCGCGGCGATCTCAGCGCGCATCGCCGCGCCGAGGGTCTCGCTCATCTGCGGGAAGACGGCGCGGTCCTTTTCGAGGTGGTCGAGCTTGTCGAGGCTCAGGTACTCGGCAAAGAAGCGGCCCACCGCGGCGCGGGCGCGCGGGTCATCGAGCAAACGCTCGGCGGCGGCCTGCAAGCCGGCGGCGTCGGTCAGCTCGCCGCGATCGGCGGCGTCGAGCAGGGCTTCGTCGGGCGTCGAGTTCCACAGCAGGAACGACAGGCGCTCGGCCATCTCGTGGTCGGTGAAGCGGCGGCGGTCGGCCCGGTCGGGATCGGGCTCGCCACGCTCGACACGGAAGAGGAAATCGGGCGATTGCAGCAAGCCGGCGACCGCGAAGCCCAACCCACGCCACGGGTCGCGGAGCTGCTCGCCGATCGCGCGGGCCAGCTCGGCGAAGGTCTCGGCCTCGGCCGGCTGCAAAGGGCGGCGCCAGATGAGGCGGCCGGAGCGCTCGATGAACGCGCGGGCGCAGGCCGGATCGGCGGCGTCGCAACCGACCAGCGCGGCGCGGCGGCCGGCGTCGCCGAAGATCTGGTCGACCACCGTCATCGCCGCCGTCTCGTACTGCTCGGCGGCCCGCGGCGAGATGGTCAGATCGGTGGCGCCGATGGCGGCGAAGCCGTGCAGCGGGGTGTCAACCTCAAGGTCGGCCGGGGGCTCGACGCCAAAAAGGTCGACGATGCTATTTCGATACTGATCGAAGGTGAGCCGGTGCAGCGTAGCCGCGGCGGGTGCAAAAGGCGGCAGGTCATCGGGCGGCGGATCCATCGCGCCGTCGGCGGCCGGCGGCACGTCGGGGCGCCGCGCGTCGGGCCCCGGCCGGGCCGCGTCAGCGCTTGGATCCGGGTGCTCGGGCGGTCCGCCGCGGTCGATCTCGGGCATTCCTGCTTCGCCCGGCGCTTCGGACGGGGCCGCGGGGTACTCGACCGAAAAGTCGGCGACGCACCCCGAGAGCCCCCCGGCCAAAAGCAACGCTGCGATCGTTCTCAATCCCGCCTCCCCTGGGCAATGCGCCCCCGGAGTGTAGCGGGATTGTCTCGCCAGATCAGCGCCGCTCAGCGCGTGAGCGCAGCGAGGTAGCGGGTGGGGTCGCGGTCCAGGTCGTATTCGTTGGCCACCTCGTCGACGCTGGGCCCGCTGGCGATGAGCGCGCCAAAATCGCCCCGCTCGCCGGGGATGGCGCCGTCGGCCATCAGGCTGCGCAGCTCGTCGTACTCGGCGCGCATCGACCTGGCGACGCGCATGGCGTCGGCGCGGGTCAGCTCAGGGCAGCGCAGCGCGGCGAAGACGGCGGCTTTGATGCGCGTGTCGCCCTCATCGAGCTTGCCCGATTCGAGGCAGGCCAGGGCCTCGTCGCGCGCGGTGCTCAGGTTGGTGAGCTGGCTCCAGTCGGTGCGCTCGGTGCGCGTCTCGGTGCGCAACAGCATGTAGTCATAGCCGACCAGCGGCTTCAGATTGTCGCGGCTGGTGCCGACGCGCAGGCTGCCCTCTTCGACCCAGAGCGTCTCGGCCTTGAGCGCGCTGACCGGGGCCTGCACCACCGCGCGATAGCCGCCGGTGATCAGGTTGTCGGCGTTGCCGCCCGCGTCGACAAACGTGTCGTTCAGCGTGAGCATCACCCGGCCATCCTGCAGGCCCAACAGGCGCTCGGCGCCGTTGGCGAGCGGCCCGGCGATGCCGAGCACCGACGAGAGCTGGGGCGCGGTGATGACCTTCGACAAATCGCCGAGCACGCCGAGCATGGTGTCGAGATGATCGGCCGTCTTGTTGGCAACCAGCGCGGCGGCGATCGAGATCGAACCGCCGTTGAAGGGCAGCAGGGGGGTCAGCGCGTGGTTCACCGAGACGCCCTTGCCGACCTGCTTGCCCAGATCGGGCAGCTGTACGGGCCCGGCGACATGGGGGATGGTGACCGGCTTGCTGGTGGTGCCGAACTGCAGCTCGATGGCCGAGTGCACCACCGGGGCGAACTCGGCGTACCACTTGCGCTCGGTGTCGAGGCTCATCTCGGCCAGCCAGAGGCGGATATACGTCTTGCGGGCTTCGACCGGCACCGGCTCGGCGCCGCCGATGACCCGCTCGGACGGGATGGCGACGTAGACCAGCTGCTCGGCTTTTTTCTCGCGGATGTTCTTGAGGGCGTCCCAAAGGCTCATCGAAGGCTCCGTCAGGTGTGGGGGGCGGCCGGGAAGGGCACGCCGGGGTCGAGGGAGAGGCAGCCGCCGCGGGCCGCATCGGGACCGTGGAGGGACTGCCACTTTCGGGTCAGATTGAAGTAGGCGGCCGGCAACGTGGTGCGCAGCGGCCCGGCGATGGCGTCGCGCAGGTCGATCAGCGCGGCGTCGCGATCGACTGGCGGCAGGTTGGGCAGCACCAGCACCGCGGGCACAAACAGCGAGAGTTCATGCCCGAAGGCGCGCAGCGCGGACTGATCGTGCGGATCGAGGCCGTAGGGCGACTCGGCCGCGAGCACCACGAGCTGCGCGCGGGGCACGGCGCGCGCCACCGATTCGCTCGTGCGCAGCACCTGCGAGATGCGCGTCTCACGCACCGATTGCTGGCCCTGCACGCTGCGCAAATCAACGTCGACGAGCGAGATGGCCACCCCGGTGCGCGTTGTGACCGGTCGGGCGCGCAGCGCGACGCAGAGCAGGTGGTTGTCGCCGCGGTCGAGCCACTCTTCGTCGAGCAGCGGCAGATGGCCGTCGGTGGTCCCGTCGAGGACGCGCTTCGTCGCGCCCGCGCACCGCCGCAGCACGTCGGCCTCGGGCAGAAAACGCTCCCAGGCCAGCGCCGCGCTGGCGGCGTCGAGGCGCAGGCGCACGGCATCGGCGGCGCCGAGTCGCTCGCGCCACTCATCGAGCCCCTGGCCCACGTCGAGGTCGCGCGGCCCGATCACCGCCGTCGGCAGCGCGCGGCCGTCGAGCTGGCCGAAGAGGTCGATCGGCTCGTCGCCGAGGGCGGCGAAGAGCGCCGCTTTGCTCTCGATGCTCAGCTCGACCGGTTTGCGGGCCTTGGCGGCGACGACAAACGACTCGGGCCGCTCGCTGCGGTTGCGGGTCGCATTGGGACGAAACCAGCCGCCCACCCGCGACCAGAACCCGCCGCGCGTGGGTTCGTCGCTGGCGTCGAGCTCGGGGCCGACCGCGGCCGGGTTGCCGGTGTCGGCCTCGATGCGCATCGGCCGAGGCGTCGATTGCGGCCCGAGCGTGGGCGGTTGCAGTCGGTCGAAAGCGGCGCCCAGGCCGCTGAGCACCGCGGGCCAACGGCGGCCATGGTGGTCGACGATCTGCGCCCAGGCGGCCTCGGCCGCGGCCAGGTACTCGGCGCGTTGGTTCACGTCGCCGGCCAGATCGGCGGCCACCGCGGCGCAAACCGCGCAGGCGAAGGCGGCGCCCTGCTCGTCGGCGACCTTGAAGAGCCGCAACGCCAGCGCGTGCCCGGCCAGCGCGACTGCGGGCAGCCGCAGGGCGAGCATCTCGGCCTCGTCGAAGGCGATCAATGCCGCGGCGCGGACCTCAAGGCCCGCGAGATCGGGCGTGCCGCCGAGCAGCAGCGCCCGCCGGCAGGCCAGCCGCGCGGCGACGGCCGGTGGCAGGCCTGTGGGCAGAGCCGGCACCACGCCGACGGGCCGGGAGGTCAGCAGCGCCGCTTCGACGCGGTCGAGCGCGGTGTGGAGCACATCGCGTCGATCCTGGATCCCGTCATCGCCCAGCAGGCGGAAGGGGGCCATCTCGGCGTCGGTCCCGGTCTTGGCGCCCCCGAAGTAGAGGTCGGCGTGGCGGGTGGCGCTCTCGGCATCGAGGCAGCGCCAGCGGGCGTGAGCGCGAGCGGCGGCGAAGTGCGCGTAGCGGGAGGGCAAGTCGAGATCGGCGAGCAACGCAGACATGACGTCGGCAGCTTCACGCCGCGCGAAGAAGGCATCCGCGGTCCATACC
>JAGQJJ010000480.1 GCA_020430675.1 Myxococcales bacterium | reverse complement strand
GTTGCCGACGACGACATGGTGCGCGCCGGCGGCGAGGGCGATGCGGGGGGTGCCGCGCATGGCGACGTCGATCTCGGGCAGCCGCATCTCGGGCACGTCGGGGCAGCGGTCGGCGCGGCGTCGGTGGGCTGGGCGTCGGTGGGCTGGGCGTCGGGCGCGGCGTCGGTGGGCGCGGCGTCGGTGGGCAGGGCGTCGGTCGGTGGGCTTTGATCGACGGCCGCGTCGCTCGGCGGTCTCTGATCAGCGGTCATCGCGTCGGCCGGTGGGCCCTCGTCGGCGGCCCCGTCCAAACCGCGCGCATCCGGCCCCGCGTCGGCGGCGCAGCTTCCCTCAATTTGCGGATCGCAGGGATTGTCGAAGGCCGGGCGGTCGCAGCCCACGCCGATGAGCAGCGTGACCGCTACCAGCACCCGGAGAGCCATACGGTGCCTCCCGGCGAGATGGCGACCGTGGCGGTTTGCGGGGGGGAATCGCTGAGCCAGAGCCACGTGGCGGCGCCGCCCGCGACCACCGCGGCGCCCAAGAAGCCCAGCCCCAGGCCGCGCTGCAGGTCGCGGTCCTCATACTTCGACTCGGCCTGTTGGCGCAGCCTTGAGGCCTCGTTCGGATCGGTCGCCGCTTCGTACTTTGCGTGCAGCGCGTCGGCGTCGTCTTCGGTGCCGCTGGCCACGACCAGCGTGACCGCGCCGGCGACGGCAAAAGCGCCGGCGATGCCGGTGACCGTCCAGGGCAGCAGCCGGTCGGGCGGGGGGGGCGGCGGCTTGTCTTCGACCACCGGCGCGGGCGCGGGCGCCGCGGGCCGCACCGTCAGCGCCACGGTCTCGAGCGCGCCGGCCGTCAGCGTGACCATGCGCGTCTCGGCGGGCAGGCCCGATGCTTCGAAGCGCAGCGCGTGCGCGCCCGGGGCCAGCCACAACGCCTCGACCGGGGTTGAGCCCATCGCGCGGCCGTCGACCGTCACCGCGCCGGGCACGTCGCTGGTCACGCGCAGGCGGCCATACGCCGCGACTTCGAGGGCGCGCGGCGGGCCGGGCCGAATCTCGACCGCGCGCGTCTCGATCACCTGCGCCTCGTGGCGAATCGTCAGCGTCAACGGGCCGGGCAGCCGCCGCCCGAACGTGGCCGGGCATGGGCGGGCCTCTTCGCCCAGCGCCACCGTGAGCCCGGTGTCGGCGCAGTTCACCATCAGGCCGCCAAAGGTCGCCGGCACCAGCACCACGAGGCGGCTGCGCACGTTCTGCACGCGCAGGTCCTGGTCGGCCTGCGCCCGCTGCGTCGGCGCCGGATGGGCCGAAGCCAGCTTCAAGAACGTCTCGTATTCGTCGACCGCGGCCGGCGCCTGCCCCAGATTGTCGAGGCACCGCGCCAGCAAAAAGGAGAGCGTCGCCGGATCGTCAAACGGCGTCGGCTCGGCCTGCAACGCGCGCAGCAGGGTCAGCGCCGTGGCGTAATCCTTGTTGCGATACGCGGCGTTGGCCTGCTTCCAGTTCTCGCTGGCCGCCGCCGGCGCGCCAAGCAGCAACACCAGCGCCCATATCGAGCCCACGCGCTTCACCATGTCGGCGTCTCCACAGGTTTGGGCGGCGGCGCTTCGACCGGCGCGGGCGGTCGGCGCGTGCGGGGTGGGAACAGGACGCCCCAGGTGCGGCTCTGGCGCAGCGCGGCGAAGCGCGGCTCCTGCATCAACCGCAGCTTGAAGGCGCGCCCGTCGATCGCCTTGTCGTCGAGCGCCGCGCGGAAGGGCGCCACGGTCTCGGCGAGGCGCCAGGCTTCGGTCAGCGTGGCGATCTCATCGAGGCGCGCATCGATGGGCGGCGTCGGCGTGGGCACGATCACCATGGCATCAACCGCCGGCTCGGCCACCGCCACCGCCGCGTCGGGCACCGCCGGCGCCGCCGCCGCGGGCAGGGCCGCCGCCTCGAGCGCGGGCGCGACCGATTCGACCGCGATCGCCGCGTCGGCCGCTGTCGGCATCGCGTGGCCGGCGACGGTCGCCTCTGAGGTGGGGCCACCAAATGCCAGCCAGGCGCCGACCGCCAACCCGATGCCGGCGAGCGCGCCCAGGGCCACCACCCGCGCGCGGGGCCGGCCGGGCAGCTCGACCGCGTCGCTGGTCACCTCGCCGCGCATGTGCATCGAGGTGCTGTTGCCCAGGACCGGCCCCGCCGACACGGTCGGCGCCGTCTCGACGATGCGGCGGTTCGGTTCGTGCGGCAAGGCCAGCGCGCGCAGGGCGGCGACCATGTCGCTCGCCGACTGCCAGCGCGCCGACGGCGTCTTGGCCAGCGCCTTGTGCACCACCGCGCAGAGCCCGGCGCTGATGCCCATCACCTCCATATGCATCGGCACCGGATCGGTCTGGTGGGCGCTGAGCACCGCCAGCATATGCTCGCCGACAAAGGGCCGGCGGCCGGTCAGCATCTCAAACAGCACCACGCCCACCGAGTACAGGTCGCTCTGGCTGGTCGGCTTCGACTTGGCCTGCTCGGGCGCCATATACGACGGGCTGCCCAGCCAGACGCCGGTCTCGGTCGACAGGTCGTCGACGATGACGTCCTCTTGCTGAAGCTTGGCGATGCCAAAGTCGAGCAGCTTGACGCGCTCGTCGCCCAGCGGCCCTTCCACCACCATCAGGTTGCTCGGCTTGACGTCGCGGTGCACGAGCCCCAGCGCGTGCGCCTCGGCCAGCCCGCTCAGCATCTGGGTCGCGATGTCGACCGCGCGCGCTTCGCTCAGGCGACCCACGCGGTCGATCAGCGCGCTCAGGGTCATGCCGCGCACGTATTGCATGACCATGTACAGGGTGCCATCGCGTTCGCCGTACTCATGCAGCGGCACCGCGGCGTCCGAGGTCAGGCGGCCCAGGATGCGCGCCTCGCGGTAGAAGCGGGCGCGCAGATGCTCGCGGTCGATGCCATCGCGCTCGCGGATGACCTTGATCGCCACCGGGCGGTCGACCGAGTCATCGATCGCCCGATACACCCGCCCGAAACCCCCGGTGCCCAGCACGTCGATCACGCGGTACTTCTCGGCAAAGACGGTGCCGAGCAGGGCGTCCTTCTCCATCTCGGAGAGCGCGTCGGGCGCCACACAGATCCGACCGTGCGTATCGCACCGCGCCTGGGTCGTCTCGACCGCGCACTCGGGACAGGTCAACGTCTCCACGCGACCACCGTACGCTGCGCCCGATCGGCGATCAACCTTGGCCGAGGGCGCAAGTCGGTGCCTCGCCGGCAAAAAAATCGCCGGATCCGTCATGTTCGGGGCGCGGCCGGCGCCGACCTGCACAGAGCGATCGCATCGCGCGAAGGATGGTCCGCCGCGCGCAGGCGAGGTAAAGAGAGGTCATGAACCCAAACGCCCGCGAGATCGATCCCGAGCAGGCCGCCACCGAGGCGATCGAGCGGGGCGATCTGCGCCGCGCGGTGACCATCTTGATGGCCGCTTATGGCGATCAGATCTACCGCCACTGCGTCTTCATGCTCGGCGACGCCGGCCGGGCGCAAGACATCCAGCAGAAGGTCTTTGTGCAGGCGTGGCGCGACCTGGGGCGCTTCTCGGGCCGCTCGTCGCTGCGCACCTGGCTCTTTGCCATCGCGCGCAATCGTTGCCGCGATGATCTGAAGGGCTGGCGGCGTTTTCTGCGGCGCTTCGAGCTGGACGGCGAGTCGCCCGAGCGGGCCGGCAGCGCGCCATCGGCCGAGCAGCGACTGGCCACCGAGGCGCTCAAGGCGCCGCTCGCCGAGTGCCTTCAACGCCTCGCGCCCGCGGTGCGCAGCGTGGTGCTGCTGCGCTTTCAGAACGAGATGAGCTTTGTCGACATCGCCGAGTCGACCGCGCAGAAGGCCAATACGGTGCAGGTGCAGGTGGCGCGCGCGATGCCGGTGCTGCGCAAATGCCTCGAAGCGCGTGGCATCGCGGAGGCGGCATGAGTGACGAGTCCCACGAACCGCAGGATCCGAACGATCCGCTCGGCCACAAGCTGCGCGCGCTCGGCGCTGACCTGCGCGCGCCGCGGGGCTGGGAGCGCGCGGTGCTCGATGAGATCGACGCCGCCGCGCGCGCGGCGCCGGTGGGCGGCACCACCTCGGTCAACTCGCGCGGCGAGGTCGAGAGCGCGCCGGCGCGGCCGCTGTTCCCGTGGTTCCGGCCGGTGATGCTGGTGCCGGCGGCCATCGCCGCGGTGGCGCTGCTCGCGGTCGCCAGCTGGTACATGGTGCCCGACTCGACGCCGGGCACGCCGCACTTCGCCAGGCGGCCGGGCCGGCCGGACGCGGCGATGCCGCGCGATGCGGCGGCGG